>JAYVYS010000510.1:0-9561 GCA_043784005.1 Isosphaeraceae bacterium | reverse complement strand
TTAAGAGTTTCGCCGATGAACTCATGTCCCGGAATTCCACGAAAATCCATGTATCCCCGCGCGAGTTGCAGATCGGTGTCGCAAATCCCGACGATCCGGACCTTGACGGCGATTTCGCCCGGCCCGGGTTCGGTACGAGACAGATCGTGCCGCAAATGAAGGGAAGCGCCGTCACAGTAAACACCACGCATTGTTCGGGTCGCTCCTGAATGAAAATCGATGGTTTCCGATTTTTATCAAATTCGATTGGCGGACGGGTAGAGGGACGTTACACTTGCGGGCCGATTGATCATCGCCTTCTCGATCTTGCGCAACCCCCCCCACGCACCATCCTCGACGATGAGACCGGGAGAGTGGCACGCGATATGCGGCCCTCTGTGTGTCCTATTAGGTTTGGAAGCGAGGACAGCGGCTCGCGAATCTCGTCGAACTCTCGCCGCTTTTTTTTGGCGAGATCCGTAAGGTTTAGCGTCCGATCTCACGGCTGAAGCCGTCCAAACTCTTCCGCCTGCACGCGACCCACCGGTTTCCGCCGAAGGCCTGAGAGACCTCTCCCGGAACCACGTACGACAAGGTAACTATGACGACCACCACGACCACGGTCCCTGCTCCGATCCGCATTGCCTGGCCGTCTTTGATCTGGCTGGGGTTTCTCCACACTGGGGCGTTGCTCGCTTTCAATCCCGCCTGGTTTTCCTGGAAGGCACTGGCGGCCTGTGTTTTCATGCACTGGCTGGCTGGCGGGATCGGGATCTGCATGACCTACCATCGCCTCCTGACCCATCGGAGCTTCGGCACTCCGAAATGGTTCGAATATGTGCTCACGGGGATCGGCTGTATGGCTTCAGAGGGTGGCCCCGTGGGCTGGGTGGCTGACCACCGCAAGCACCACGCCCATTCCGACGAGAATCCCGGCGACGTCCACACTCCGCGCGCCGGATTTCTGTGGGCGCACATGCTCTGGTTTCTCCTTCCCGAGGAAAACTCGGACCACACGCCCGAATACTATCAGCGTTGGGCTCCTGATCTTGCCAAAGATCCGGTTTTGATGTGGTTCGACAAGTATTTCATCCTCTTTCCGATCCTCTCTGCGATCACGCTTTTTCTGATCGGCGGAATGCCGTTTCTCGTCTGGGGCTTCTTCGTGAGTTCGGTAGCGCTACTGCACTCGACCTGGTTGGTCAATTCGGCCACCCACGTCTGGGGTTACCGAAGTCATCCAACTCGAGACGAGTCGACCAACCTTTGGTGGGTTGCCGCGGTGACCTATGGTGAAGGCTGGCACAACAACCACCACGCCCATCAGACTTCGGCCCGACACGGGATGAGTTGGTGGGAGATCGACCTTACCTATCTTGGCATCCGGGCGCTCTCACTCGTTGGACTGGCCCATTCGATCAAGGTTCCGAAGGCCACCAAGCCCACTCCCGAAGAGCGGGCGGAGATGAGGGTCGCGAAAAAGCAGGCCGCGCATGCTCGCAAGAATCGACAGGGTGATGAACATGAACTCGTCGGGGCTTCGAAGTAACAACTCCCACGCCGCTCGATCATGTGAACTTCGATAGGTCGACGCATCGTTGCGTCGGCCTTTTTCGTTGGATGTCCAGGTCGTCGTGTGGGTGTGGACGCGGCACCCTGTCCCGCTTCCCGCCACGAATCATCAGGTCCATTTGGACACATTTCCGTAGGAAAAGGGGCTTCCGTCGACCCTTCCCATTCGTTCTCACGGTCTCCGTCGGAACGGGTGAATCTCCACATTCATGGGTCTGCAAGAATCCGTTGGCGCCCGCCTTCCCAATCCTCTTGCGATTGAGGCTTGTCACGTCGGCGCGAACAGTGGAAGATATTGGAGCAAGCGGCCCTAGCTCAACGGCAGAGCAGGGGACTCATCAATGAAATGGTGGCGGCGGAGGGAAACCTCCGGACGCGATCCGGGTGAATTGCAGGAACCCTAAACCTGAGTTGGGCTTACGTCTAGCGAAGGCATGGCGACCCGCAGCCAAGCCTGGTCGGGCCTTGGTGGCCAGGAAGGTTCAGAGACTAGCGGGGTGAGCCCCAACAATAACCCCCGCCTCGAGCGCCCGGCCTCCTCCTTCGCTTCCTCAACCTTCAACGGGGAAGGAAATCGCGAAGAGGAGGGTGAGATAGTCCAAGCCTCGTGGAAACGCGAGGGCTCTTGAATCCCTTGGTTGCAGGTTCGAATCCTGCGGGCCGCATTTTCCAAGCTTCAGACGCTACCGCCTGTTTCCTTGCCGACTTCGGTGTTCGTCTTCTCCATTCGACCTTTCCAACCTCCTCATGAGCCGAGCCGACCCCATCGAGACCTCGGCAACGGTCAACGTTCCTGGCCGGAAACGGCTTCGGACGCTTGTTCCAAATCTTATCATTCATGGGGTCACGATCACGTTCTGCTTGTTACATAGCTGGGCCATCTGGCTCGCCATGGAGGGCTGGGCTGGCCTTTCGAACGGTTGGCCGCTTTGGAAGCATGATCATCCCATCTACATGTCCGCCGCGATCGCGACCAAGTCCTTCCTCTCCATCAGCGGAACGACCGCCGGTTACGATCCAGCCTTCATGTCGGGCTTTGCCAAGAGTGCCGTCTTCCCCGCGTCATCGACCCTTCCGGAGGTCGTCATCGCACTGTTCGGGGGGGCTCGGCCGGAGTTCGCCTACAAGCTCTACGTGTTGATCTCGTGCAGTCTGGTCGTCTGGCTGGTCTATGCCGCGTCGGCCATCTGGCGACTTAACGCATTCGGACAGCTTTTGGCTGTTTTTCTTTATTTGATTTACATCTGGACAGACTTTCCCTTGAACTATCCTATTTTCGGGATGGTCCCTTACTTTCTCGCGATCCCTCTCGGCTTGACGGTGACGGGGACGTTCGCGCGGTACTGCACGCACGGGGGATTCTTTCTCTGGCTGGCGACAGCGCTGCTTTTTGTTTTCGTGGTACTGGTTCATTTCACGAGCGCGATGGTCGTCGTTCCCGCGGCGATCCTGGTTTATGGTGCGGCCGTCATTTGGGGCGGAAACGGCCCTTGCTCCTTTTCCAGAAAACGGCATGTCGGGGTCTGGCTGATCCCCTTGATGGTCATTGTCTTGAACGCCTTTTGGTGGCTCCCGGGTGTTCTTCTCGCATCGACGAAAGGGGCGAGTGACTTCGCCTTCGTCCATCCCGAAGGGGTGCTCGTTCGGCTGAGTCACCTGTTCACGACGGAACCCAAGATCCAGTTGTTTCTCTGGTTTTTCGGGACTCTGGGATTGCGACTTCAATTTCGACAGAGTCGCCTATTGGCAGTCCCTCTGATCGGTTTCGTGGCAGCCGGTTTTTTTTGGGGTTATCTCGCAGGAGGAGCACGCGGGCTCGATTTCCTTCAACCCGGCCGACATACGTATGCGCTTTACACGGGGCTCTCACTGGCCGCGGGGTTTGGTCTGGAGCGGATCATCGCTTTCGTGAGCGATCGCACGCGATTGCGTTGGGATGTGATCCTGTCGTTAACCCTCCTACTCGGCGGAGGTGGGTACTCGCGCTCGATCCTGCTTCGACTCGCGACCGAGGGGTTGAAAGGAAACTCGGCATTTTTGACCAGTCGCCCGTCACCGATGTTGCTATGGGTATTCAGCCGGATTAAACGCCACGTCGGTCGGGGAGAGAGGCTGCTCTATGAAGAGGCGGGCTTCAAAAATAAACATGCGAGTGATCCCTTTGGCGACGGCCGGTTCAGTGGTTTGATTCCACCTCTTCTGGGAGTCGAGGTGATCGGGGGGCCTTATCTGCACGCGGCGTTGACAACGAATTTCACACAATTTGGTGAAGGCCGGCTCTTTGGCCGCCTGGATTGGGACCGCGATTGGTTTGTGCGCTACGCCAGGATCTACCGACTTGACGCGATCCTTTGCTGGAGCCCTCGGGCACGGGAGTTTTGCTATTCGAATCCAGATCTGATCGAGATTCGCGAGGATAACGGCCTATTGATCATCGGCCGGGTGAAGGGCTTCGAGGGGTTCGCGAGCGAGGGCGAAGCGGACGTCCGGGCATCGAGCGGGCGGCTTGAGGTCGTTCGAGCCGAGGGCGGGGTTGACGGAATGGTCGTGCTGCGGTATCACTCCGTCCCGTACTTGCGGACCGAACCGCCCGTCGCATTGGGAGCGGTGTATCTCGAAGATGACCCGGTCCCGTTCATTCGGTTCCGTCCGCCACCCGGCCCATTCACGATCGAGCTGGGGTTCCCCCCAGGTCGGAACGTCATGGAAGACGCTCCGAAACATTGACGAGCGAGTCGCGAATCCACTCGACCGTCGGGATCTCCAGGGAGGGAGTGATCGTGTCCGTAGCAGCAACCGTGAACGGCGGAAGTCTCGAATTCGATCGTCATTTGCGCCGAGGCGTCTGGGTACTGGCGTTGATCGCGGTCATCGCCTCCGGAATCGTCTACGCCGCGAAGGCATCGGACGAGCGAAGCGCGTTCATCCGCTGGAGACCGCAGGTCCTCCAGTTCTGGAAGGGAGTGAACATCTATGACAAGATGTACTTCCCGAACCCGCCTATCATGCCTATCACGTTATATCCATTGATGACTTTGCCACCGCTCGCCGGGGCATTAACGTGGTATTACCTCAAAGTCGCGCTGACCGTGGTTTCGATCTGGCTTTGCTTCCGGATGGTAAGGCCCGACGACCGAGTCTTGCAATCGTGGGTTCAAGGGGCCGTGATTCTCTTCAGCTTCCGGCCCATCCTTGGCGACCTTCACCACGGCAACAATAATCTGATCATTCTCTTCTTGATCGTTTCCTGCCTCTACGCATGGAGAAAAGGTTACGACGTCTTCGCGGGTTTGCTGCTCGCGTTGGCGATCTCTTACAAGGTGACGCCCGCCTTGTTTGTTCCTTATTTCATGTACAAGCGATCGTGGCGAATCGTCGGGGCGACGTTCCTCGGGATGGGCCTGTTCTTGCTCATCATTCCGAGTATCGTGATCGGACCGGGATTTAACGGCGAGTGTCTCGGCTGGTGGTGGCATCGCATGCTCAGCCCTTATCTCGTTTCAGGCGCGGCCAGCGATCAAGAGATCAATCAATCGATGGTTGGCGTGTTGACCCGACTTTTGTCGGACTCAAAGACCGGCACGGGACGCTATGACCTTCACCTCGATCACCTGAATTTTCTCTCGTTGCCGCCTCGGACCGTCGGGTACATCATCAAGGCGGTCTCTCTCGGCTTGGTGGGACTGCTTGCTCTGTTCTGCCGGACGAAAACCGACCGCCGCGACGACTACCGACTCTTCGGTGAGTTTTCACTCGTCGTACTGACCATGCTGTTCGTCTCGGAACGAAGCTGGAAGCACCATTTCGTCACGCTCCTGCTTCCCTACACGTTTCTCGCCTATCGGTTCGGAGCGGCACACCTGACAATCCGCGTGAAAGTGATCTTGGCCGCCGCGATGTGGCTCTCCGCGATCTTCATGGCCACGACCTCAAGCGAGCTCGGTGGACTCTTCGGCGGACACCAAGGGCATAAGCTGGCTCAAGGGTATGGGATGTTTCTCTGGGCGGCCGTCATCTTGTATGTCGCCACCGCATGGCGGGTCTGGGTGGAACGCGGGTCCAAGTATGCGTTCCCCCGCGATCACGAAGCGCCCCGATCCGAACCCGGCCTAAGTTACCCTGCTCCGCACGCATGGTTCCCGGTTGACTTTCGGATTTCCCCGGAAAAAATGGCCGCCAGGAGATCGGCCGAGGATCGATCGGAGAGTTTTTGAGGTCATCGGCCATTAATGATCGTTCGATCGGTCATTTCCGTCTCAATGGGAACCCGATCTGAGCCACACTCTCACATCGATACATTTCAATCACGCGGTGTTCACTTCTCGTCTCATCCGGTCAAGGCTCGATTTCACTTCTCTCGAACTCGGCACGGTCCGCAGGGCTCGGGAAACGGCCAAGGAGGGCCATCATGCACCCGTTCCAACCCATCCCGCGTCGCAAGAAAACCACGTCCCTTCACACCGAACAACTCGAATCCCGAGAGTTGTTGACGGGAGGTGCCGGCGACACCTTCGCGATCGTTCCCGGCGAGATCACCAAGGCCAATCAGCCCACGGTGATCAAGTTCACGATCGATTCAACCCACTTCACCGTTCCCAAAGGCAGGCTCACGCTTGGGGTCGACGTCGTGAAAGACCCCTCCTCGACGCTCAAGCCGATGATCGGTAGCGTTAGCGACGCGAAAGGGATCGCGATCATGGGAATGAAACACTCGACTTACGCGGCCAAGCTGTCCAACGCCACGGTTGCTCCCGGATCGACCACGAGCGCCGTGCTGGCACCCGTACAGATTGACGCGCACAACCCCAACGGGACCACCACGTACAGCGTCAAGGTCAAGGGACTCCAAGGCACAACCGGAAAGTTTCTCCTCGGCTTCTTCCTTCCCGGTGATGCCAACGGCGATGGCAAGGTCGATTCGACCGATCTCACGACGATCAAGTCGAAACTCGGCCAGCGTGGAGGCACCTCAAAGTACAGTTTCGATGCCGACACGAACCGTGACGGTCGGATCGGCAAGACCGACCTCAAAACCGCCATGGATAACATGGGAGTCTCGACGACGATCAACCCGACGATCTCGGCCAACCTCGACCCCGCCAGTGTCACGACACTGACAGCGCGCGTGACGACCGCCCGCGTCGTTCACTTTAGCGGTACGACCACTCCGGGTGCCGCGGTGAAATTCACCGAGATCGCTCAACAGTCTCAGCCCGTCGCGACCACCGCCGACGCGAAGGGAAGCTACAGCCTCTACGCCACGCTCGGCGACGGCTCCAACACATTCAAGGTGACGACCCTCGATGCGTTCGGCCAGAGCATCTCGGGAAACCTCGCGCCGGTGACCTTCCAAACCAACGCGGCGGTCACGCCAGCCTCGCTCAACCAGACCAGTACGACGGTGAAGACGGCCTGAGCCGATTTGTGAGACCAAAGCTCAGAATCACGGAAAGTGGATCTCGGTGAACCCGACCGTACCCGACGGATCGGGTCCGAGATCACTTCTCCGTCCAGTTTGCCTGCATGTGAGTTCCGGTTGAGTCACGACACGCCAGGGCCTGCCTCGCCTCATCGGTGCCGATCCTTCGCAAGGCCCAAGCCACGGCGCCTCGTACCACCGGATCTTCATCATCAAGGCGTTCCATCAACGTGGGAACGGCCTCGACAACCTCGCGCTGCCCAAGGATCAATGCGGCGTTACGCAGAAGCCCGCTTCGCTTGGCCCGCGAGAGCGCGGTATTTTTGATCGATGCGCGAAAGACCGCCGCATCCTGCTTCAGCCAGTTGATGAGGTCGGGATTGAGCAAGGCCGGATTCGCTTCAAGCTCGGCCATCCGTCCCGCCGGTGCCTTGCGATTCCATGGACAAACGTCCTGGCAAATATCGCACCCGAATACCCAGCCGTCGAGTTGATCGGCGAACGACTCGTCGATCGGGCCTTTGTGCTCGATCGTCCAGTAGCTGATGCACTTGCGCGCATCAAGGGTGTAAGGCGTTGGAAACGCTTGGGTCGGGCAGGCGTCGAGGCAGCGCGTGCAGGTCCCGCAATGATTCGTTCCATGCGGACGGTCGGGCATCAGCTCCACATCAACGATCAGCGCTCCCAAGAACGTGAAACTTCCGAGCTTCCGATCGATCAACATCGTATTTTTGCCCACCCAACCTAGCCCGGCCAACCTGGCGAAGTCGCGCTCCAGCAAAGGAGCGGTGTCGCAGACCGCCCTGCCTCGAGCTTCCGGTCGTTCGGTGCGGAGCCATTCAAGGAGCATATCGAGCCGCCGCCAAATCACCTCGTGGTAGTCGGCCCCGCGCGCGTATCGAGCGACCTTACCGCGTGATGGTCCAGAATCGTGAGGTTCCTGACGACCGTAGACCATGCTCAGCATCACGATCGATCGCGCATGTTCGAGCAGCCTCTCAGGATCGGCTCGAATGGCGGCGTTTTTTTCAAGATAGAGCATCCCCGCCGCGTGTCCGGAGTCGAGCCACTCCAAGAAGTTCGGGTAAGTCGGCGGCGCGATCGCAGGAGTGATTCCCACGCGGTCGAAGCCGATTCTTGACGCCTCGTCTTTGAGCCTTTGCGTCAAATCGCGGTCCATGGCGACTCCCTGGGTGGTCGATTGTCGCCAGCCTGTTGAGATTAACGTGTTCCCAGACCGAGGGAGTCTTTGACGCCGAGGTTTTCGTAAATTCTACGTGTCGCGTCAGAGCTGTTGAGGGTATAGAAGTGAATGCCGCGAACCTGATTTTCAAGCAAGTCGCGACACTGCTCGGTCGCCCAATGGATGCCGAAATTGGTGACAGCGCGATCGTCGTCGCCGCAGCGTTCGACCCCTCGCAATAACGCGGCGGGGAATCGTGCTCCCAGAGACAGTTCCGCCATCCGAATCATTCCTTCTTTCGTCGCGATCGGCATGATTCCGGCAACGATCGGAACACGGATACCGGCGAGATCACAGCGGTCTCGAAAATCGTAGAAATCGTTATTGGAGAAGAAGAGTTGAGTGCAAATGTAGTCGGCCCCGGCATCGATTTTTTGTTTAAAGTAATCCATTTCTTTGAGCCGGTTCGGCGTTCCGGGATGCCCTTCCGGAAAGCCTGCCACGCCGAGCCCAAAACCGCGCGGGTCGGGCAAATTGGTCCGCGAACGGATGAAACGTACCAGGCCCTCGGCAAAGTGAAACGCATCCCGGCTTCGATCATAATCCGCTTTTTCCCGGGGTGGATCACCCCCGAGGGCGAGGATATTCTCGATTCCCGACGTCGCATAACGATCAAGAATGGCGACGAGTTCAGCCTCGGTATGGCAGACGCAGGTCAGGTGTGAAACGGCGGTGAGGTCGGTCTCGCGCTGGATTCGGACGATCAGGTCGTGCGTTCGTTCGCGGGTTGAGCCCCCTGCGCCATAGGTCACCGAGACGAACGACGGACGCAGTTGTTGGAGCTGCGCGATCGTGTCAAAGAGCTTTTCCGAGGCCTTGTCGGTCTTCGGCGGGAAGAACTCGAAGCTGAAAGTCGTCGGATTGGCCTGAAAGATATCGCGGATATGCATAAAAGGCGTTTCAACCCGCTTTCTCGGCAACCATCGCGGCTCGTCTCGTTATATGGCGAACGCTATTTAAGATAACGACACAAGTTCCACCGAGGGAAGGCGAGTCCGTGATCGCCAATGAATCGGGATGTCCGATGTTGCGGTCGTCAAACGAATCATCGTCATGAGGAAACCGTGATTCCTCGTTTGGGACAAAGTTTGGCCAGTGTACATCCGCTGCAATGAGGTTTTCTGGCGATACAGACCTTGCGCCCGTGCTCGATCAGGCGATGACTGAAGTCGACCCAATGTTTCGCGGGTACAAGTTCGATCAAGTCGCGCTCGATCTTGACGGGGTCGGTGTTGTCTGTCAGACCGAGGCGGTACGAGAGTCCAACTGAAGGTCGGGCTCTCGGAGGAGGGTTTCGCCGGGCGCCCTGAGCGGGCGCCCCATCACCTGGCCCGGTTGCTCGAACGCG
>JAYVYS010000509.1:0-7128 GCA_043784005.1 Isosphaeraceae bacterium | reverse complement strand
GACCTGCGCATCGCCACGCATCCAGGTGGACCAGTCGTTGACGAAGGTATCGAGTCGCGAATCCGACCAGCGCCCCACCGCGGGGCTCCACGCCTTGCCGGTTCCCTTCACGCAAAGAAAAGGCCCGGTGAATGCGTCGTCGATCGGTCCTTGAAGACCTCGCCTCTTGACGAGAGCCTCCCCCTTCTCGAAGGCCCGTGATTGTTCATAGTCGAGCGCCTTCCAACCCGCATCCATTCGCCGGAAGTAAACATTCGGCAAGAGCCCCTTCACGGCCGATTCGAGCGGAAAGCTCTCGCCACCCAGCACGATTGTCGTACCCGCATGACGGTCGACAGCCAGCAGCGCGACGTTCTCAATCTTGTGGATAACGACCTTTTCACCTTCGATTTCCGCGTCGATCTCCGCGCGTTGGTAATGCTCCCTGAGTTGCTCGATCGTCAACCAGCCCGCCCGACCGTATTTCAAAGTGTAAGTGACGAACCGGATCCGCTTGGGATTCAGGTTCGCACCTTTGTCGATGTGAGCGTTGTGGAACTCGCGAAGGATCTTGGCACTGGCTGGATCGACCTTATGACCCATCTTCGCACCGATCAGTCTGAGAAAATCGATGCCGTCTCCCTTGGTGATGAGCCCTTCGGTCTTGAGCGCGAATCCCAGACTTTTTAGAGCCTCGACGATGTTGGTCGATGCCTGGAGCTGTGGGTCATCCTCACCGCCGTAACCCGTGATGGGCACGTTGAATGCGTTCAGGGCGTAACCCACGGAGTCATAAATGGAGAGCGTCTTTTCCTGGTAACCGGGAGTATCCTTGAGCTTGGCGTAGGTTTTGGTCTCTGAAAAACCCGCGCCTGCTTCGACCGACGACCATGTCGAGGGGTCATGGAGACCCAGGTGCCAGGCCCCCGCGCCTCCCATCGAAAACCCTCGCAAGACGATCTTTCGATCATCGATCGGATAATTTCGTTTCACCGCCTCGATCGCCTCGAAGACGTCGGTCTCGCCCGCCCAACGGTAAGCGTTGTTGCCTCGACCGAAGACGTGCAGAGTGATTTTTCCGGCGTCGTCGGGACTGGCGGATTTGCCGTTGAAACGTGCGAGGAATCGAGATTCGCTAATCGTCTGGTCGCGACCGTGGAGCACGACGTCGAGCCTTGCGCGCTTCTCTCGACTGAATTCGAGCCCTTCCGGAACGATCACCCCGTAAGGCTGATACGAGCCCTCGATTTTCGAAGTGAAGCCGCGCGCGATCAACCCTCGGGCGACCGTCCACGGGGCGGGTCGGGTTTGTTGAAGCTGCCGAGCACGTTCAATTCCGCGATCGATCACCGCGAGCGTGGTCGCGACGTCTTTTCGCTCGAAGAACTCATTGAACCTCAGCGCGCGATGACCCGCTGTGGAAAAGACGTAGACGTCATCCACATGATCCCGAGGCGGGAACGTCAAATTTATCCGGTCCAACTCCGCATCCAACGTCTCGAGTTTCGTCCGAATCTCGGCCCGTTCGGCTTCCTTGGGCTCGTAGCGATTCGCTTTGGGAAAGGTCGGCTGTGCCCGTGCGGAGATTCCTAATCCCAGACATGTCGCGGCGACGACGGCCAACCACTGCGATTCACGCACGCTCATCATTCGGTGGACCTCGGTGATCGGCCTCGGAGGGAACTTACGTCCGGTCCCATCTTAATGAGCGACCCACCTCAGAGGACAGGGCGTGCTCACGCCGTCGTGGGCGTCAAAGGAAACTCACCATTTCGATGGCGTCTGGCGTTTTCGACGTAATGCCTCCACGACATATCGATCCGAAGGCGCAATTCGTCGTCGATCGGTCGGATGATGCGTCCGGGAGCCCCCACGATCAAGGAACCCGGCGGGTACTGCTTTCCCTCGGTCAACACGGCCCCGGCACCGACGACCGAGCCCTTTCCCACCCGAACTCCGTTGAGCAGGATCGCACCCATTCCGATCAGGCAATCATCCTCGACGGTGCAGCCGTGAAGGATCGCCCGGTGCCCGACGGTCACTCGGTCTCCGATGAGGCAAGGCACCCCCGGGTCGGCATGCACTATCGAGAGATCCTGGATGTTGGTGTCGTCTCCGATCCAGATCACTTCGGTATCGCCGCGCACCACGGTCTGATACCAAACACTGGAATCCCTGCCGAGATGGACTTCACCCAGAATGACGCAGCCGGGTGCGAGATAGGCTGTGGGATTGATCATAAAAGAATAAGAATAAGGCGATGATCGAGATTTGAGAAGTGCGCGGGTTGAAATCGTTGCCGAAGTCTTCTCGCCCCCCCCCAGCGTTGTGGTCCGGGGATTACTCTCACGACGTTATCCCGGTAACATAGGCCACGTGGAAGAACGAACGTCGATCGATTTCAACCAAGGCGACAGGTTTCCGCGACATTTTTCGGTGTGACCAATCGTGCATGCTGGCAAGTTTTCGCCAACTCGAGCGGATCGGTCGCCCCTTGGCCGCACGTTCGCGTCGACTATAATCTTCAAAAGTCTCGGTGTCGCCAATGGTTGCCTAAATTCGGGCGGTCTCCAGTCATGGGAGACGAATCATCAAGATAGACGAACGGATGTACGCATGGGACGATTCGCCTGGCGGAACCTCCTGACCCGCCCTGTCCGCACGATCTTGGCCCTGATCGGGCTTTCGATCCCGATTCTTGGGGTCATGGGCTTGTTCAGCGTCTCGGGAGGATTGCGGAACATGGTTGGCGACACGCTCTCGAGAGTCGAGGGGGTGATGGTGATCCGAGAGAATAGCCCGAGCCCGGTCTTCAGCCAGCTCCCCAGCAACATGGGTGCCAGCCTCAGAAAAGTACCGGGCGTCCGGGTGGTCGCCCCCGAGGTCTGGGGCGTCTCTCCCAGCGTCGAAGGGAAAAATATGATCGGCGGGTTGATGGCCAAGGGAGCGCAGTCTCTCTTTGACCAACCGGTGATCCAAGGTCAGGATATCGAGGCCCATCGCGATCTCCATAGCGCTGTTTATCCCAGGGCGCTTAAGGAAAAAGGCGAAGGGCGGTTTCTCGATGCTTCCGACGTGGGCAAACCCAACATCGTGATCAGCAAGAAAGTGGCCAAAGACTATCCTCGCCCCGACGGCAAACCGCGACAGGTTGGCGATACTCTTCAGATCGGGGGCAAGCCGTTCACTGTGATTGGACTCTATGAGACCGGCTCGATGCTTCTCGACGTCGTGATCGTGATGGACATCGCCTCCGCGCGAGGGGTTCTCAAGATGCCCGCCGAGGCGGTCTCCAGCTACTACGTCGAGACGACCGACCCGGCGCGGAATGATGCGATCTCCGCCGTGATTGAAAAAACGGAGCAGGGGGTCGACGCCCGTAGCATGGGTGAGTTCATGGCCAACTTCGGGGCCTTGATGGGTCAGGTCGACAAGTTTCTGCTCATGACGGTCAGCCTCGCACTCCTGGTCGGCATTGTCGGGATCATCAATACCATGCTGATGAGCACCTCGGAGCGCTACGTCGAGTTCGGTGTTCTGCGTACTAACGGCTGGTCTCAGGGAAATGTCCTGACCTTGGTCACGCTGGAAAGTGCGTATCTGGGGTTGCTGTCCGGTCTGGTAGGGTGCGCCCTGGCGGTGTTGATGGTCGCGTTGGCGAATCAGTTCGCCACAGGAGGCATAAAGCTCACCATGCCCCCCTGGCTGTTCGCCCTGGGGATCGGACTCTCCGTGATCACTGGCACCCTGGGCGGCCTTTATCCCGCCTGGCGTGCCGCGAGGCTTGTGCCGATGGACGCGATCCGGTTCGGCTCGCGATAAACACGAAGAGTTCTCAACCGCAGATGGCGCGGATAAATTCAGATAATACTAAATTAAAGAAGTTAGTAGTCGAGCACGTTTCATTTTATCTATTTTCCGCATGCGATTATCCGTGTTTATCCGCGCCATCTGCGGTTGACTTTTCTCTTGGCTTTCCGTTGAACAGGGGTTGTTGATGATCGAAGTGGTGGATGTCCGGAAATCATACAAAAGTGGCGAGCGCGAGGTACACGCCCTCCGAGGAGTGAGTTGTCGAATCGCCAGGGGCCGCTTCGCGTTCATCGTCGGACCGTCGGGCTCGGGGAAGAGCACGCTGCTGTATTTGCTCGGCGCACTCGACCACCCTTCGGCCGGAGTGATACGGATCGATGGCCGTGAACTGACCGCGATGTCCGAGGCGGAGCAGAATGCTTACCGTCGCGACAAGGTTGGGTTCATCTTTCAGTCGTTTAACCTGATCAGCAACCTCACCGCGATCGAAAACGTGCTGGTGCCGTTTCTTCCTCGCGGATTGACACCGGAGCTGCGGGAGCGAGCGATCGCGCTGCTCAGCGAGGTCGGGCTGGGAGATCGGTTGGAGCACCGGCCCTATCAGATGTCGGGAGGAGAGCAACAGCGCGTCGCGATCGCGCGTGCGTTGATCAAAGATCCTGTGCTGGTACTCGGTGACGAGCCAACCGGCGAGCTTGACTCACGCACGGGAGATGAGATTTACAGGATCTTGCGAAAGCTCCAATCGATTCGCAAGACGACACTGGTCATCGTCACACACGACCGTCGTTTCATCTCGCCCGACGACCTCGTGCTTGAGATCCAGGACGGTCAGTTGATCTCCAGCGAACCCGCCGAGTCAAACCCGCAAGACGACCTTGCCGAAGCCGAAGTTGGCTTCCAGCCGCGCCTGGGCATTTCGGACGTCGCCGAACGCGAAAATTTGGTCGACGACCGGGCGAACTAAACCTCGACCCAGCCACGGAACGACCGTCTCGGCAAACTTCCGAGTGGCCGCGATTTTCTCTTCCAACGGACGCGCCCTCAGCGTGGTTCCGACAACCGTGAGTCGCTTCTTCATGAGGTCCGCGAAGTTGACTGAACCTGTCCCCCCGCCAAGCAACCCCACCACGACGAGTCTTCCGCAGGTCTTCAGCGCCTTGACGTTTTCACCAAAGACCGGCGCGCCGATGAGGTCGATGATGACGTTGACGCCCTGTCCCTGAGTGTTCGACAACACCACGTCCACGAAGTCTTGGTTGGGCGTTTCGATGCCGAAGTCGAGCCCGAGACCGGCGGCTTTTCGCAGCTTGGCGGGAGTGCGAGACGTGCCGAAGACCGTGCAGCCCATGGCCTTGGCGATCTGCAGCGCGGCGGTACCCACACCACTGCCGACCGCATGAATCAAAACGGAATCGCCGGGTCGTACCCGGGCCTGCGTGTTCAAAGCGTCCTGCGCCGTGATGAAGACCTCGGGAACCGCCGCGGCTTGGTCGAAATCGAGATTCGCGGGGATCGGAACCGCCATTCTCTCATGCGTGACGAGGTATTCCGCCTCACCTCCTCCGCCGACGATGCCAAACACTCTGTCGCCGATCTTCAAAGGCCCGATACAACCGGAACCGATCGCGTCCACCTCGCCAGCGTATTCCAGGCCGGGGATGTCGGCGGGTGTACCCGGAGGTGCCGGGTAATAGCCGCGACACTGCATGAGGTCGGCCCGATTCAGCCCGCAGGCTCGAACCCTGACGCGAAGCTGGTCGCCCAGGGGTTCCGGAGTGGGAACCTCGCGGATTTCGAGCGCCTCGGCCCCGCCCGGCCTGATGATGACAATCGCTTTCATGGCTGGATTTGGTCCGTGAAGCCGAATCGGTTCGCGTTATTTCTTGTCAACGGGCGATTGAGTTTCAATCGGCGCGGGTTTCGCTTCCGGGGGAGCTGGCTGGGGCTTGGTCGCGTTCAAGGGTGGTTCGGGAGCCTTGCCCTTGAAGGACAGAGACTTGAGCCCTTGCGCGTCGAGGGTGAGAATTCCGAGATCCGTACGTAGTTTCCAGTTATCCACCATGACGATCCCCGCGATCTCGGCCCCGGTCGTTGTGATGATCGTTCCTTCCACCATCGCACCTCTTGGTCCGACGATCATCACCTGATCGGGCTTCGCGGCGGTGAATTGAATTTCCTTCACCTTTTCCGGCTCGATTTCGTAGTGGCCGAGGTCGTAGTTCACCACCACCCAGGTGAGATTCAAGATACCCGACACCGACTTTCCTCCGCTTGTCGCCACGATCACGGAGAAGTCTTGGCTTGTACGCGGAGTCAGGTTACGTTGCAGGAACATTGGTTGACGCGCACCGCGAGTGCCCATGCCGCCTGACTGTGCCTGTGCATCTTCGGGCGCAGCGAAGAGATTCAAGCCGAATCCCATCGCGGCAATCATCAAGAAACGTTTCATGTCGAATTCCCTCGGATTCCTACTCCAGGTAAGACGCGGATTTTACTCGTTCCCACGGTCCCCGTGGGGATGCCGTCTTGGACGCTCCGCGTCTTTCCGAAACAAGACGCAGACGACGCCGAACGTCGGGGAATGCATTCCCGCGGAGACCGTGGGAACGAGTGTGATTGGCTTCTTCAGGTTGGAAGAAAGCAGGTGTTTGACCTCCAATCAGCGACCGTTCCAGTAGATCTTGACGTTGTGCGTGGAACGCCCGCCCGCGAGGATATCCACGCGGCCGTCGCCATCGAAATCCGCCGCGACAAGGTCCTCACAGCCCACTCCTCCGTCGTCGATGGTATGACGTGTGAATGCGAGCGGTGTTGTTCCCGGAGTCGGGTCGTATACGAAAACGCCAGGGCCTTTGGGCCGGGTCGTCGCATCTTTATTCGCATCGCGCTGGCCGATGATCAATTCCTCATCGCCGTCGCCATCAAGGTCCGCGCACCATACCGCGTGACCCCACT
Organism: Isosphaeraceae bacterium; assembly: GCA_043784005.1. Taxonomy (GTDB): domain Bacteria; phylum Planctomycetota; class Planctomycetia; order Isosphaerales; family Isosphaeraceae; genus JAYUFP01. The sequence goes on along the minus strand of JAYVYS010000509.1, from coordinate 378 downwards.
GAACGGGTTCGTCAATCACCCGCCGATCCCAAAGCCCTTTGCCGGTAAACGGCTGGGTGTAAACAACCACCTGAAACCCGTGCCAGGGTTCGATGGTGGCGAGATAGCGCCGGCCGTCCGCGAGCTTGCCCACCTTGACCTCGCTCGACCCTTTGAAAGGCGAGGTGGCCTGGTTCCCATCGCCGAGCTTCGTCTTGTTCCATCGTCCGGTTTTCTCACGCTCAAGCGAGAAAACACCTTCCCACCCCGCGACGACAATCTCGTCTTTACCGTCGCCGTTGAGGTCGATCAGCTGAAGGTTATGCGTGGTATGAAGCGATTCGTCGGCGACTTCGACGGGCCAGGCCTCTTTCGCCGGGTCTTTCGGCACGGTGTAGA
>JAYVYS010000508.1:0-4811 GCA_043784005.1 Isosphaeraceae bacterium | reverse complement strand
CGGGAACAGAAACACGATCCCTTTGTCATGGTCGACCTTGAACGACATCGTCTCGGGGTCGAACGCAAGGGTCGCTCGGGCATCCAGGAGCTTGCCATTACCGATCTGGACCTCAATGGTCAGCACGCACGAGATCGACAGGTCGGCGGCGACGGTTGGCACGATGCTCTTGATTCGGATCAACTGCGGCACGTCGGACGAGGCGGCGTTGAGGAACGGAAACACGAACTGGCCGTTGATCTTGAGATCAAGCGCGAAGTCGCCGGCCGAAAGCTTGGCCAGGGCGAGATCCGACGGCGGGCACGGGTCGGACAGGGCCAGAATGACCTCATCCCCCACTGCGCCATCGGCACCGGCATCGTTCTCCAGTTCGTCGAGTGGTGCCAGCGGGATCACCAGTTGTTGGACAAACCGAGGGGGCGCGCCGACCGACTCCAGAGGGAGGTCGAACAGGACGAGGCTGACGGCGTTCTTGGTCGTCGCGATCAAGCTGAGCAGAGAGTCACTCGGCGTGCCCTGACCGTCGCGGAACAGCTCGTGCTTTTCCCGTTGGTCTCCCAGCGGCCACGAAAACGTCGTTCGCGCGGTGGCTGGCTGAGCCGCGTCGAACGTCGCGGCCAGGGTCAGGCGGGATTCGCCGTCACCGACCGTACCGATCAGGCTCTGTCGGCGAGCGATGAGGCTCAGCATCCGGGGCGCGGGGAGGTCCAGTGCGAAGCCGGGCAAGCTAATGGTCCGGCCGGTCAACCCGGTGTCACGCCAGTCGAGCCGGATCTCCTCCAGTTGCCGATCCGAAGCATGGACCCGGAGCTGGAATCGATTCCTGGTCTCGACGGTCGGGTCGCTCAGCTCGGTGGTGACGAGTTGAAGCAGTGGATTGGCCGGGCTACCGTCCCAGTCGAACCCGAAGCAGCCCGGGCCGAGATTGCGAAACTTGGCGTTGGCCACCCCATTGAGGGCGGGGATGTTGACCGTCACATCGGGGTCTTTTCCCGGCTTGAAGATCAAGTCGAGGGAACCGTCGAGCCCGCCGCCGACCCCGGTCAATCGCAGTTGCTCAAGGTGGACGAGAAGCTGGTTGCTGTCGGCCGTCACGTCGATCGACTTCCAGCCGACCCGCACGGGCACATTGTCGAGCCCGATCGAAAACGCAGGGAGGCGTAACGACGGGGCGAAGTCGGGAAGCTTGGGAAAGGGCCAGTCGAGCCTCATTCGCGGCCAGCTCATATCGCCCGGCAACTCCAGCTCAAGCGCGGGAGCGACCAACGACGGGATTGCCGGGATGTCGTCGAGCACGACCCGGAACCCGAGCGCCACGGCCGCGAAAATTGGCCCCGCCCCGACCTCGACGCGGCCCCGACACGTCAACACAAGGAAGGGGTCATTGATGTTCCCCAACCCCCCGATGGCCGGGATCGACAGGACAAGCTCGGCGTCAAGCCCCGACGTCGCGTCGAACGCTTTGCCGAAGAACGTCGATGACGCACCGAACTGCAAGGTCGCGCGGAGCGAGACCGGGGCCGCCGCCGGCTGAATCGTCGGCGACGCCCCCGCCAGGATGTTCGAGCCCGGGACGACAAGCGTCCCCATCACGGTAAGCGTGTCGGTCTCCGTCGCCGCCCCGGTGATCGCGACGACGACTCGCGCGACGGTGAAGTCGGCACTCGCGGGGGAGACGGGGCGATCGCCTTGAAGCGAAAGGGTCGTCCCGTCCTTGGAGAGGATCGTGAGCGTGAACGCGGCCATGACTGAGGCTCCCCTTTCGGGGTCTGGGGGGGAACGTTTCCAAGGCTCGGCGGAGAGAATAACACCGGCCCTCGCGATACGCGGAGCGTGATCGGTCAACCCCCGAGCAGAGGGGTGTCGATGAAGAACTGACGTCTCGCCAGTCCCGCCGCGACAATCTTCTTTCGAGTCTGTTCCGACTTGCCCTTGGCCTTGAAGATCGATTCGAGCCGAGCCGCCGACTCGTCGCGAACCTTCACAAGCAGGTCGGCCTCGGTGGTCGCCGCGGCCTCGACCGCGTTGTAGACCGAATTCGCGCCTCCGTCGCCGAACTGGTTCGCCAGGTCGACCATGAAGGCCGTCCCGCGCTCAGAAGTGATTTTGGGCATGTTCGCCTTGATCTTGTCGACCGAGCCCTTGAACCGATCGACAGCCGCGTTCATCTGGATGATCTGGAGTTCAGGCTTCAAGCTCGCGGCCTTGAACCGGCCCACCCAGGGATCGCGGACCAGGTCGAACGCGGCGTTCTTGGCGGTGCCGTCGGCATTGAGCCCCCCCTTGGCCAGGCCGGTGAGGGTTCTGAGGCCGGTGAACGGGGCCGCGCCTCCGAAGATCTGGTTCGTCAGATCGGGCTGCTTGTCGGCACCGGCCGCCATCGTGGTCCCATCAACGAATTTGCCCAGAAGCTCGTGCAGCGCTCCCGGCTTCTGCGCCCACTGGATGATCCCGACCGATAGGCCGGCCGTGTCGGTGTTCTTGCAGAGGCTGGCGAACTTTCCACCCCCCTCGACCGCCGCCACCAGCGCGACCAGCTTCACCAGACTTGTGAATTCGATCCCCAGAACCAGCGTGACATACCCCTGACTGGCGATGGGCTCGGTGGCGGGCCTTCGCACCAACTTGAGGAGCGTGTTCTGATCAACGGCGTCTCCGTCGGGAAGGTTTGTCGCCTTGCGGAACGCGACGACCGCCTTCTTGGTCCCCTTGCCGAACGTCCCTCGACTCGCATCGAGCACGCTTGGCATCCGGCGGTAGCCCTGCCCGCGCAAGAGATCTTGCACCAATCCGACCGCGAGGGCGTCGGTGTCGCCCGCGGCGAGCGACGCCCCGGTCCCCGCCAGCAGGTTGTCAATCCGCGCCACCCCCGATTGGACCATCGGAGCATCCTCTCGTTAGCCAGAGGTCTCGCATTCGGACCACCGTCACCGTCATCTCTTGACGCACGTGACGTCTTGATGAAATGACATTCGATATCAAGGATATCGCAAAGTTGCTCCAAAGGCCTTTGTCGCCAATGGTAGCCAAGCTCATATCTCATAAGATTAAGCTTAACTCGATACCATCTTTAATGACGCGATTGATGAATAGCCAGAAAATTCCTGATTAATCCATTTTTTATGGGAGACTGGCGATCTGATCTCTCACCGTGGGGGTAAGCATGCCCGCAAACCCTTATAAAAACACGACATGCTTACCACCGAATTAGATCTCCAGTCTCCTTGGTTTCTCCGTTTATTGTCTGACACGCTGTTGTTATCACGGATGACGAACGATGCCCGAATCACTTGGACTAGCTCGGACAGATCACCTTCCAGTCATCTTTCATGTCCGCCAGAATCCAGCCTCTCCGGGGTGCCTCGTCGAGCACTTTGTCGAGCCGCCCGACTCGCGACTTGCGGTCATAGGCCCATTCCCGGGCCGTATCGGTGTGGTGGACGATCATGCCCAGACGCTTGCCGCGCCCGGACGTCGCCCAGCGAAGCATTTCGTAATCGCCGTCGGAGTTTCCGAAGGCGGCGATCGGTCGCTTGCCGATGGCCCGGTGAATCCCCTCAGCCTTGCCCGCACGGTCGTCGATGAGTTCGACCTCGGCCAATCGGATGAGTACGGTTTCGCCGTCGCGCTCTTCGTATCTTACTTTGATGGTACTACCGACCACCTGTTCGGGCGGGATGCCGTAGACCTTTTCGGCCCACGACCGCATGAACTCGGCACCGCCTCCGGAGACGATGTAAGTCTTGAAGCCGTTGTCTCGCAGGTAGGCGAGCAGTTCGAGCATGGGTTGGTAGACGAGGTCCGTGTACGGCCGGTCGAATCGAGGGTGCCTGGCTGTCGTCAGCCACTCCGTCACCATCGCTGAATACATGTCACTCGTCAGCCCGGCGTGGCTGGCCCCGACGATCTCAAGACGGTCGCGGATCGTTCCGGCGAGCGCTGGCCCGAGGTCACCCTCGATCGCCGCTCTGAAAATCGGCCTCTCCCTCCATTCGGGATGCTCACTGGCAAGCTGCCTCATGCGATCGGCGGCGAACGCGAGCTGAAAGTAGGCGGGCTGCTCCGACCAAAGAGTGCCGTCGTTGTCGAACGTGGCGATCCGGTCGGAAGGAGGGATGAAGTCCGGGCCGCTTTCGTTGGACACCCCTTCGACGAAGGCCATAATGGCCTGCTTCGCGGCCCCCTCGTTCCACGACGGGAGTGGATCGGCCGCCCCGACGACGGATGGGATCAAAAAGAGAAACACCACATAGGCCCATGATCGAAAGGCATTTCGCGAAACATAAAGCATCATCACTTCTCCAATGGTATCGACGATACTCTCGGGAATTCCGGGCGACCGGCTCACTCGGAAATGGATCGTGCCGGCCGGACTTTCATGCGTCCGGCCGGCAGACGGTTGAGGGATAGACCCGCGGAGGTATTGTCAAATTTCGACGGGCCGGCAAAAAAGGACATCTTGAACCCGGCGGCTGATTTTCGTCTCGAATTTCTCGCTATGTTCGGCACGGAGCAATGATCGTGAGCGTCCTGACGTCACGCCTGGAGGCGTAGGTCGGCCTCCAACGAGCCAAACATGCCCCATTCTTCCTCAACACGCTGCCTTGTAGGCCGCGACCCAATGAATGTTAAGGCCGAGGGCGCGAAAGAAAACACGTATCCCACCGCCACCCGGCCGCGGATTCGGAGCGACGCCATTCCCATCTGGTATTTGAAGCGAGACATCGTCCCCTCGATCCCCGATCACCAACGATAGCGCTCCCGGAATTCATCTGACTGATCTCCGAGTCGCCGCGCACGTTGGCGAACCC
>JAYVYS010000507.1:0-10192 GCA_043784005.1 Isosphaeraceae bacterium | reverse complement strand
AGCGCGGCGGGCTCGACGTTCTTGGGAGGAAGCGCGAAGGATTGGACCGCGCGTCCTCCCGAATAGGTATATCCCGTGACGGCGGGCTGCGCGAGGGCCGAGAACGAGGCAGGGCCGAGCGTCTGGCAACCCGAGCCTGCGATGGCGCAGTACAGCGCCGTGGACAAAAAAGCGATCCGTCGCATCGTCCGCCTCGACTTTTCTCTGGAGTTTGACCGCGCGATCCGGCGGAAACCTAACCCCGCACCCGAAATCGGTCAAGGGCGGATCGAGAGTTCTCTCCACGGAGCGGCGGGGTCGGAGACGCTCTCCGACCGTGGTGACTCGAAAATCGAAACGTTCGTTTCGGTCTTCGATTTTTCAGCGCGATTGTCGTCTCTCGAATCCTGATTTTTCCCCCTGGGCCATGAGAATGAACCGGCCCGGGAGAGTTCAATCCCCTTCGAGCGGTTGCTGTGCATAAAGCTTCAGATAGCTCTCGAATCGTCCCGGATGAATCTGCCCCCAATGCACGGCATCTTTCACGGCGCACTCGAATTCGTGAGTATGAGAGCAGTCGGGGAACTTACAGAGCGGCAGATAGGGGCGAAATTCGGGGAATTGGCCGGAAAGCTCGGAAGGCACGACGCCCCAAAGTTCGAACTGGCGAAGCCCGGGTGTGTCCACCACAAAGCCTCCCGACGCCAGCCGAATGAGTTCGGCGGTCGTCGTGGTGTGTTTGCCTTTGAAGGTCCAGTCAGAGACCTCGCGGACTCGGAGGTTCAAGCCGGGCTGGATCGCGTTCAGCAGCGTGCTCTTCCCCACTCCCGACTGTCCTGAGAATGCGGTGGTGCCTTCGGAGACGATTTCTCGAAGTCGTTCCACGCCGCGGCCGTCGGCAGCGGAGGTCACAAGGGTTTCGTAGCCGAGCTGGGTGTAGAGTCCCACGACCCATTGATAAAGGGCGGCATCGACAAGGTCGGCCTTGTTCAAGACGATGATGGGGCGGACGTCGCCGATCTCAGCAGAGATCAAGTACCGGTCGATCAACGGGAGCTTCAGGCCGGGAGCCTCCAACGCGGAGACGATCAGCACCTTGTCGACATTGGCCACGAGGATATGCTTATGACGTCGATAGCCACGGGTGATCGTCCCTCGACGTGCCTCGACCTTCTCGATCGTCCCTTCTTCGCTTCCTTCTCCTGGCGGTCGAAACCAGACGGTGTCGCCGACGGTGACCACATTGCGAGCGTCGATCGACAGGGTCTTCAAAACCCTGCGGACGTGGCAGACCTGGTTCATTCCGCTTTCGGCTTCGACCACCGAGAGCAAGCCGTGGATGCGGATGACCCGGCCTCGCAGGCAGTTTTCGAGGTCGACAGAGCGGTTCGCGGCGGAATCATTGGGGTCGACAGGCTGAGCGGCGGGATCGACCGGCCCACCGGTTTCCGTGATGATGGTGCGGTGGCGAGAGAGTTCGCCCTTGGCGCGAACGCGCTCTCCGGAGACCGGCTCGGCCTTGCTGAGGGCATCGTCCCGATAGCGTCGCGTCAGATCATTGGCACGGGTGCGGTGCTGCCGGTTCTTTTTGAACGCGACCCGGACCTTTTTCTTCTTCGACACGCCGTGAAGTCTCCAGGCTGGCGGAACGCGCTGACCGAACGTAAGCCCACCTCAGCACAAGGCTAAGGCGGCCGAGGTTCGGCTGTCAACCGGCCCGCGCCGAGATCGTGGACCGGTTTCGCGGGCGTGGTGGGCCTCGAAGCTCGACCCACCCTACGCCTAACGGCCAACTTCGGGAAAGATCGCGGATTGCCACTCAGCGAGAATGAAGCGGCCTGCGATCACCGCTACGGTCGGTACCATTCGTCGAAGCGGGCTCTTGAAGGACTTTTAACGCCCGTTTCGGGTTGGAAGTGTGAAAGATCCCCAGCGACTTGCCCGGCACGGTGCCCGGAGCGACATAGGCATATTCGACGTTGATATGCTCTTCAGCGAGCGACTCAAGGACTTTGGCAAGCGCTCCGGGGCGGTTCTCCATCTCGACGGCGAGAACCTCGCAAACATCCGACTCGGTTCCGAGGGACGTGAGCACCTTGCGAGTCGGCACTGCGTCTTCGGTCACGAGCCGAAGGACGCTGTGCTCGGGAGTCTGCATCACGGCGAGAGCCTGGATGTTGATCTTCTCATGCGCCAGCGCCGAGCAGATCTTCGCGAGCCGGCCGGGCTTATTATCAAGATGAGCGGTCACTTCGTGGACGAATTCCATCAATCGCCTCACTTTCCGTTGCGAGTAACAGTCACTGCACTCCGGGGTGGCGAGGTTTCTTCGCGAGAGTTCGTTTCGACCGAGGTTCGCGAGAAAGGATCGGTTCGAGCGGATCAGAGCCCCGAAGGCTCCACCATTTCAGGATGTCGCTCGATGGTCCTTCTTCGAGGGTTTCAAATCTCGGACTCGAAGGCGATATCGCTCCTGCGTGACTCGTTGGACACAAAGGAACGCCGGAAGACTTTCGCCAGGCACCACAAATCCCCAGTCGCGAACGCGACCGGGGGATGTTCTATTCTACGTTCCGAACGGTCGCCAAGCTTGAGAGGACCGTCGGATTCTTGGCGAACTGTCTTAATCGCGGATCGTTCCGGAGCTGCCTCCCGCAGGGGCTCCCGGCCTTCGACGGCCTCCGGGAGCGTCCCCCGACGCGGCTCCCGGGGGGCCCCCCGCCGGCGGTGCGTTCAAGCCCGGTGGCGGAGTTCCAGGAGGAAGTCCCGCAGCGCGGCGGGCGGCTTCCCTCGCGGCCTGAACGGCGGGGAGCGCAAGGGCGACTCCAACACCGCTTGTGGTCGAGATCAGGTTCGGGAACGACGCTCGGCTGATCAGACGCACTTCCTGGTCATCAATCACGATGGAGAAGGTGGAGGGGAACATTCGCGATCGCAGTTCCTCGGCTTTTGGGAGCTTGGCGGCATCAATGTTGAACTGAATCAAGCCAACCCCGGCGCTCGGTTCCGATCCACCCGATCCACCCGCTGACGGCGGAGGGGGAGCGCTACCGAGTCCCCCGTAGCCCCCGGAGCCGCGTAAACCTCCCGACGACCCCCCGGCGGAGGCGGTCGCGGGACCGCTCGCCGTGAGGCCGCCCGGTTCGCCGGGAGCACCCGGGCCACCAGGCGGAGGCGGAGGCGAGTTCTGGGCGAGCGACATGTAGGTGTTGAACCCCCGTTGAAAGTTGGCGGGGAGGCTCGCAAGCAATTCGGGCATTGTGCTTCTGGGGTCATTGACCGAGAGGAGCATGAAGTTCTGAGAGAGGCGATCGAACGCCGGCGCGAGGTCGGCCGGAACGGTCCAGTCGGCGGGCTTGACCTCCATCGCGGTCCTTGCGGCGTCTGGGGTCAAGGCGATGACCACATGCTTGGCTCCCAGGCGAATGCTCGGCCGGAAACCGGCGGGGATTTGCTTCGCCATGTCGGCGGGCACCGTCAACGTGTAAACCTTATCCTTACCGCTACCGGGCACCATTTTGAATTCGGGAGCCACGCGCGGTGGGGCCGAATTATCACCCCCAGCGGCAGGACGCACGCGGCCCCGTCCCGGAGCGCCTCCGGGCGCTCCTGGAGCACCGTCGGGAGGATTCGCGGCGGCTTCTTGCGCATCGGCCTGAGCCGCGGCGCGGGTTTTCAGTTCGCGGTTGACGGCGACCATGAGGTTGTCGAGGGACTTCCCAAAGGCGACCGAATCATCCACTTCCGCGATAAGCGTGAGCTTGGGGATCGAACCACCCGCCATACTGAGTCCACCGAGGAGCCCGGCGAGCGCGTTTCCGGCCACGGGGGGAGCATCCTTCGTCGTGTCGCCTGTCGGCTTCGCCGCCGTTCCCGGCATCGTGTAAAAAGCGATTTTCGGGCCGATATGGGCAAGGAGGTCTTTGCGGACATCGATTCGCGACTTTGTCTTGAGCGCGTCGAAGAATTCACTCACGGGCGTCTTCAGACCGGAAGGGGGCACCAAGTACGGACCCACCGTCTTATCAAAGTCGAGCGCCAAGACCGTGAAGGAATCGAGGCTTGCTGGCAAGGGCGGAAGCTTCGTCTTTTCGATCGAGGGCTGATTCAATAACGTGAAAAAACTCTTCCGCTGGGCCTTCGGTGCCTTCAATCGTGCGATGCTCATCAATGCGTCGTCCTGGAAACCCCATCGCCAGTCGATCCGGTCCAGCCCCGATAGATTGGAGAACTCATCCAACTTGGAAAAGTTCATGCTTGGCGGCACGGCCTTCAAGTCAAAGAACATCAACGCGGCCGGAGTGAATCCGTTGTCCGCTTTCAAAAGCTCGGCGCGGACAGGGTTCTCACCGGCGTTGGGTCGGGTGCTGTCGATCGTGGCCGCGACCAGGTCTTCGGCTCCTCGCCCGAATGCGATCACCAGATCGTTTTGCTCAGCCCACCAGTTCCATGTCTCCTTGCCGTCGGGCGTTGGGACCGCGATCATGCTCCGCCCGGCCTTCTTGACGATTTGCGGCTTGTTCGCCCCCATGATCTGACCGAGCATTTTGCTGTAGGTGGCCCGAACTTCCTTCGCGGTGCCGTTCCGGAAGACGATCGTCGCGAACAGCACGTTCTTCTCCGGCTCCACGTTGTATCCCGCGATAAAACCTGATTTCATCGCGTGCTTGGCGACGGCGACGAACTCCGTGCCAGAGATCTTTTTGGTCGGGACATTCGCCATGGCCCGGTCGACCAGTTGGGCGGTCATCGCTTCGAGCATCTCGCCGAGCGAGGTCTCATTCAACATCTTGTAAGCGGCGGTTTTCGTCCAGGCATCGGCCTGAAGGTCCAGCCCCTGGAATTCGACCAGGAGCAAGAGGTTGTCGCGCGGGACATATCGCGAGAGTGGGCGGGGGTCGAGCGCCGTGGGAGCGGCGGCGGCCTTTTTCGTGGCCTGTGCCCAAGCGGAGCCGGAGCCGAGTGAGAGTGCCATCGCGGCGGTAAGGGCAAGGGTGGCGGTCCGGATCAGCCAGCCGTAACGTCCGGAGTGATCGGAGCCGGAGGGGAGTCGTCGCACGTTTGCGGTCCTTTCGCGGTCGGTCAGGACGAGAAGGGCCAGAGCCTACAAAGGATAGGACAAAGCGGTCACGCTCGAAGAAAGTCGGCAATGGCGAAGCGCGTTGCGTGAACGGGCCATCCTATTCCGCGCCCCGGCCCGCGCCAACAGTCTAGATTTGAACGCGGAATCCGGCGGTCGGCGATTCTGGTCCTAATTTTCTCTTGTATCGAAGCCCCGCTTCGACTCGAATCGAATCGATCGGTAGTTCCGGACCTTGCTCCCGCTTGATTCGGCTGTTGAAAGGGTCTGCAAGCTATTACTCCAAGGGGCCTTCAACCCAGCCGGGAAATGAATCCCAGTCTATTCCGCTAGTGGGTCGGGGGACGAAGATCTCTCCCAAGATCTAAAAAATCACGGTACTCCACGACCGATTCGGGCATAACACCACCGGAGAGAGATTCCATGAAGGCGCTGAACGAGTACGAGGAAGAGCAGGTTGACGCGATCTCGGCTTGGAAGGCGGATCGTCCCAGCCTGTTAACGGAGTCGTTCAAAGGGTTCGCCCGCCCGTTCGCGAACCTCTTCAAAAAGGTGGTGCCGGGTCGCCATGTGCGGAAGATCCTCGTTGAGGTCGAGAAACGGGCCGAGGCGAACGATAGCGCCGCCGATATTCTCAAGCAGGCAGGGGCATCGAAAGTTCACGATCTCTGGTATCGCCCGCTCGATGTGTGCGACACCCTTGCCGACACTGTCAGCACCAAGTCCGAACACGCGGCGATCCTTGAAGGAGCGATGCCCGCGATCGGTGCGCTGATAATCCCCGAGTTCGGCGGTGAGATCGCCTCGGTGATCGATGTCCCGATCCTGTTCGAAGCCGCGCTGAAGTCGATTCGCCGGATCGGCCATTGTTACGGGTTTCCGCTCGACAACGAGGCCGACCGCCGGTTCGTGCTTCAGATCCTCGACATCGCGAACCAGTACGGCCGAGAAAAGATTGACGAAGCGAATCAAGCTCTGCGACTGGTCGACTCTCCCGGCGAGGATTCCAATGAGGGTCTCACCTCGGTGGACGGGATCGAACGAGAAATCTCGGAGGATGTTCCGCTTGATCTGGTTCCGGTCATCGGGGAAATCTCGAATCTCGTTCTTGACTACACCTTTATCCGACGGGTCGACGAGGCCTCGCGCCGGGTTTTTCAGGAGCGCTGGCTTCGAACGCACGGAAAGATCGGTGACACCATTCCCCCGGCGCTCGTCCCACATCGGCGAAGTTCACTGGAAGGGGTTGTCGGGGTCGCCTCCGAGCTGACGTATCTGGGAGCCTACGGCGTTTCTTTCGGAGTGACCTTTCCGGTGGTTCTGCTCGGCACAATGGCCTCGGCCGTGACTCCGGCGACGCTGCTCCAGGGTTTTCGCGACGGCGCTAGCGCCGCGTCGCATGATTCACGCGAATTCGTGGAGGGCTTTCGACAAGGAAACACCCTGGAAGAGCCCGCCCCGCAGGTCGCACCTTCGTTGGGCTGATGCGATCGTCCACCTTTCCCTGCCGCGACGAGGCGGGTACGCTGAAGAGATCATCGCCCGGAATCGTATCGGGTGATCCGTCGTCGTGTTGAGTGTGAGGCGAAATCGTCGGATGTGCGGGATCGCCGGGTTTGTAAACGGCAACAATATCGCGGCCGATCCCGAGATCCTGGCAAGGATGACGGCAAGCCTCGCGCATCGCGGTCCCGATGGCGACGGTCTTTATGTGCGAGGCCCCGTCGCTCTCGGCCATCGCCGCCTCGCCGTCATCGACCCGGCGGGAGGCGCTCAGCCTCTCGATAACGAAGACGGCACCGTCTGGATCACCTACAACGGTGAGCTTTATAACGAGTTGGGCCTCCGCGACAGATTGCTCGCCGATGGTCATCTCTACAAAACAGCCACGGATACCGAGACCCTCGTTCATCTTTACGAACAAGAGGGTGACGCATTTGTCGACGGCCTGAACGGGATGTTCGCCCTGGCGATCTGGGATGCCCCGCGCCGTCGCCTGGTTCTCGCCCGCGACCGCATGGGCCAGAAGCCTTTATTTTACTCCGAGACGCCGGGCGGCGGACTTGTCTTCGGCTCCGAGCCCAAGGCCCTATTGCAGCATCCCGACGTGCCCCGTCGGCTCGATCGGCAATCGCTCGCGCGCTACCTCTTTTATGAGTATGTCCCCGCTCCGAACTCGATCTGGGAGGGAATGAAAAAGCTTCCGCCCGGGCACCTTTTGGTCTGGGAAAGCGGTCGGATCGTCCTTTCCCGCTACTGGTCGCCGACGTGGTTTCGTGACGACGTTTCGACCCTTCCCTTTGTCGAGGCGGCGGCTCGCTTTCGGAAGAACCTTGTCGAGGCTGTCTCTCGACACCTGCGTTCCGACGTTCCGCTCGGCGTTTTTCTTTCAGGAGGGATCGACTCTTCGAGCGTCGCGGCCGCCGTCTGCGAGCGAGTGCCCGCCCGTTCGGTCCGGACCTTCGCGATTGGTTTTGAAGATCCGACATTTGACGAAAGCCCTCATGCCCGTGAGGTCGCCGCTTATCTGGGCACGGATCATCATGAGAAAATGTTCTCGGTCGAAACCGTGATGGAGCTGCTTCCCGAGGTGGCGGGCTGGCTCGATGAGCCGTTCGGCGATGCCTCGATTTTGCCGACGCACCTTCTGAGCCGTTTCGCCAGAGATGAGGTCAAGGTTGTGCTGGGTGGCGACGGCGCGGATGAGTTGCTCGCGGGCTATCCGACGTTCGCCGCCGAACGCATGGCCGGGCTGTTTCGCAGGCTCCCTTGGCCCGCACGCACACTGGCAGGCGCGGCAGTGGGCCGGCTCCCGGTGAATCACGGCAATATCAGCCTGGATTTCAAGCTCAAGCAGTTTCTGAAAGGAGCATCTGAGCCGCCGGCCCTGGCGCATCAGCGCTGGATCGGGAGTTTCTCGGGGCGGGAAATTGCCTCGCTTCTCGTTGAGGGAATGACGGAGGGATTGGACGTTGAGGCTGAGCATGTGCGACGAGCGAGCGGTTTGGCAAAGGGGTTTGACCCGCTGACTCGCTCCCTGGCGTTGTATCAGGATACGTACTTGCCTGACGACATCCTGACGAAAGTGGACCGCGCTAGCATGGCCTGTGGCCTGGAAGTGCGCGCGCCGTTTCTGGATGCGGAGCTTGTCGAATCCGTGGAAAGCTTGCCTTCGATGTACAAATACGGGAGGGGTCAGACCAAGCGGTTGCTCAAGCAGGCGGCTTCGGGTAGGCTCCCGGCGAAGATCCTCACCCGACCCAAGAAAGGGTTCGGAATCCCAGTCGGGCGCTGGCTTCGCGGTCCTCTGTCGCCGTTGCTCGACCGTTTGCTCGATCCCGAACGCATCAAACGGCAAGGATTGTTCCGCGCCGAGGAGGTTTCTCGCCGCGTTCGGGAGCATCGCGGCGGCATTCACGACCACCGTAAGCCACTCTGGACGCTTTTGATGTTTCAGCTCTGGCATGAGACGTGGTTGGAATGAATGCGCACGATCTGTAGGGTGGGTCGAGTCTTCGAGGCCCACAATTGTCCAATGCCCGGTGGGCCTCAAGGACTCGACCCACCCTACACGTGTGATATTCTAACAGTTGGATTTTTTACAAAGTTTGATCTCAATCCTCTTTCCTCAAGTGTTCGCCCTCCAAGGTTTCGTATGCGATGAGAATCCTCGTGGTTTCCGACATTCATGCGAACTGGCCGGCACTCGCGGCGATCGATGAGCCTTTCGACGCTTGCCTTTGTCTGGGAGACCTCGTGGACTATGGGCCCGACCCGGCCCTCTGTGTGCGATGGGCGATGGCGCATGCCGATTACGCGATCCGAGGCAACCACGATCATGGGGTCGCCCAGGGGATTCCCGTCCTGGGAGAGACGGGATATCGCTACCTCACCCGTGTCACCCGCCCCTCGATGTGGGAAGCGCTCGGAGCCGAGGAGCGACGCTACCTGCTTCAACTTCCCGTCACACAACGGTTCAACCTGGGAGGCATTCGCTATCTGCTGGTCCACGCGACGCCGCGCGACCCGCTTGATGAATACGTGCTGAAGGATCCGACGACCTGGGCGAAGCGGCTTCAAAACGTCGATGCCGACATCGTTTGCGTGGGTCATACGCACATGCAGTTCAACTTGATGGTGGACGATGTCGTGGTCCTCAACCCGGGAAGCGTCGGTCAGCCTCGCGACGGCGATGCGCGCGCGGCGTACGCGATCATCGAAAACAACAAAATCGAGCTGAAGCGAGTCGCCTATCCAGTGGAGGAGACGATCGCCCGAATCGAAGCGTCTGACCTTCCCGAAAAAGCGAAATCATTGACGACCTATGGGCTCCGCCACGGACGCCTCCCCGAAGGGGTCGCGGCGGGCGAGGCCTTCGGATGAGCTTCGGGATGCGAGTGGCCGGGGATGCACCCGTTCGATGGCTCGTGCTGGGGGCTTCGCTCTACGCGGTTCAAGGCGTGGTGGTCGCCTACTTGTTTAATTTCAACAAATCTTATATGCAGAGCGCCGGCTTGCCTGTTGACGTGATCGGCCGCATTCAAACGTTTGCTCTTTTGCCACTTGTGTTCAAGTTTCTGGTCGGACCAATCTCGGATCGTTTCAATCTTTTGGGATTCGGACATCGGCTCCCCTATATCGTATTGGGGCTGATCGTACAGGCCGGGGGCCTGGTGGGTTTGGCGCGATTGGACCCGAGGAATCAGTTGTCGCTTTTCACCATGATGGCCATGCTCACGGTCGTCGGCCTGGCAATTTACGATACATGCTGCGACGGCTTGATCATTGATGTGACTCCTCCCGAAAATCGAGCCCGAGCGCAGGGGCTCTTGTGGACCTCTCGATTCCTCGCGGCGACCTTCTTCACCCTCGGGTTTGGCTGGTGGATCGATGCGTTAGGCGGAGCCAGGCATGCGGATTACTTGTTGATCGCCTCGGCGGGATTGACTCTCTTGCCCTGCGGGCTTGCTCTTTGTTTGCGAGAACCGACACGCGCGGCCGATTTCGAACGGTTTAAAGGGTCGGCGTTGAAGGTCATGACCCGCCCTTGGTCATTGAAATTGCTCGCGTTCGGCTGTCTTTACGGGATCACCGGGATGGGGGTCGAGTCGAACTTGAGCCTTCATTACAAGG
>JAYVYS010000506.1:0-12518 GCA_043784005.1 Isosphaeraceae bacterium | reverse complement strand
GCTTTTCATCAAACGGAACACGTTCCACGGTGAGTGGAACTACGAACTCCATCCGCGAGAACAATGCTGAATTCGGTAGGTTATTGTTTCACAGCGCCTTACTATCGTGAAGAAGTGGTTCCGTGTCCTATCCGAATTCGGATTCAGACGCCGACGATACCCCCCGCCTCGTGGCGGAGGCGGACGAGTTCGGCCTGGTTGGCTTGGTGCGCGTTGGTCCATGCCTCGGCCCAAGCGAAGCACTCACGGGCAAGGTCCGGGGAACCGAGGCGGGCGTAGGACATGGCCAGAAGGTAGTGATCGAAACCCGTTCCTCCGCCCGCGAGCTCGGCTGAGCGGGCGAGCGACTCGACGGCACCCTGGTATTCTCCCGCGTAGTAGAGAGAGGCACCCACGGTGTTCCAGTAACCCGGGTCTTCCGGGAAAAGCTCGACAGCCTCGCGGGCAAGACGAATGGCTTCACTCGCGGCTTCCGCATGCGTATCGGGATGATTGGCGAGGAACCAGGCCAGGTCGTTACAAGAGTCGGCAAGTTGCCGTTTTGCCGTTTCCGATTCTGGCGAGGCTGCCAGGATGGTCACGCGGATTTCCTGAGCGCGCGACCATGCCCAGTAAGCGTCTCTAGGAAGCTTTTGGGCCGCGAACAGTCGGCCAAGATTTCCCAGAGAGACCGCTAGGCGATCCAGGGAGGTCAAGTCGTTGGGGCAAAGCACCGCGGCGGCCGCGCGGACTTCGACCGCACGTGCGAGCAGGTGCCGCGCCTCGTCACTCCGGCCGGACCCGTCCGCCAGGAAGATCGCGGCGAGTGCTTCATGAGCGTAAGCCATTTCGTCGGATGCTTGCGGATCGTTAAGCAGGCCACCCTCCGCCGCCTCATAAACTTGCAGAGCTTCGAGATAGGACGCCTCCGCCGCGGCTGTCTGGCCCGCTTCCCCCTGCGCAACGGCCAAGGCGAGCCATGACGCGGCGGTACGCCGGGATTGGAATCCGTCGAACGCGCTCAGACCCGTCACCCCTCCCAGAATGATGGCATACATCGGGTTGACCATCGCATTGGCGAGGCAATCCATCGAATAAAGGCCCAGCAGCATCGATAGCGCCACGGCCGGGCCGACGATGGGCTCGGGCCAGAGTCGTGCCGGGAACCGTCGGTAGGTGAGCCAAAGGGGCTGACTCAATGCCGTGATCATCGCCAACAAGCCAACGATGCCCTGAGTGCCCAGCACGATAATCCAGTAACCGTCGGTCGGGTAGAGGTCTTTTCCGTTGACAATGATCCGGCTACGGCTGAAACCGCCCCAACCCAGAAGCGGTCTCTCCATCGCACGGGCGATCAAGTGATCCTCGCTCACGATCCGCGTTTCGACCGAGCTTTCCCGGTCGGGAATCAAGAACTGGGTCCACTGGACAATCTCCCGCCCCGACCATAGTCCAGTGGTGCGCAGCACTGTGTATGTCGGGGGCGCGAAGACCAGCACGAGGACGAGCCAGGACGACTTCGTGCGCCTCACGATCTCAAGGAGGCTCAGGCCAAAGACCATCAGCATGATGGCCCCTACCGACTTGGTCAGGATCGTCGTAACGGCAAGTGTCAGAACCAGCCTGCCGAAAGGAATCCCCTTGATCTCTCGGATCACCCGGGAGACCCACA
Organism: Isosphaeraceae bacterium; assembly: GCA_043784005.1. Lineage (GTDB taxonomy): Bacteria > Planctomycetota > Planctomycetia > Isosphaerales > Isosphaeraceae > JAYUFP01. The sequence continues at coordinate 10,867 of JAYVYS010000506.1, read as the reverse complement.
GCCAGTAAGCGCAAAGAGTCGAGGCCGCCATCCACATACCCACCTCAAGCCCCGTCATCATAAACACTTGTGGCCGGTATCCGAGGTAGAATCGAGGGGCCTCGAAGGTCGTGAGCGTCCAACCGTAGATCGACCGCTGAAGAATCGGACTCATCCGCGATTCAAAGAGACAGAGAGGAACATATGCGAGGCCGCCGATAATAATTCCGAGCGCGCATTCCCGACATCCCTCGGGATCGTTCATGTAGATCCGTCCGAGAAAATAAGGTAACCCCCATATGATTACTACTCTTAACATCTGCGACAGGCCGTCGTACAGTCCCAGGTCGTTGGAAAGCGATGTCGCCACGTTCCCCACGCACCAGACGAAGATCGGAAGGTCGTATAAACGGGGCCGAAACCGAAAAATCCGGTTGCTGTCGAACAGGAGCACCCCGATCAGACACCCGATAGTTGTCGCCGATGTCTTGCTGTAATCCGGCAAGCCGGGGATCGAGAACCCGCCGTTTGGCATGAAAAGCCACGAGATGACCGTCATCGCGATCACGGCGCGGCGCGGCGGGAATATCCCGAAGATGATCAACACCAACGGAATACACGACAGTAAGACGAGCTCCGCAAACTGGTTCATGACGGCCTGGCCATTATCCCTTTCCGGCTCCGTTGACGGCCCCTTTGGAGTACGAGCGCTGGCTCTCGCGGTGTTCGACTCTACAAAGCGGCGGCAAGCCGCCGAAGTCCAAAGGGCCTGTCACCAGGTTATTTCCGAACGGCTCCTTGACGCGGGGCGACCCGGGCTTTCGATCGCTCGATGGTGGAATACAGAGCTTGCTCGAAGACATCGGTCGCGTCGGAAGCGTTGAAATCGTGGGCCGTGGCGTAGGCTGCGTCCGACAATCGCGTCCAATCCGACTCCGACGAGTTTAACACCTGGACGACCCGATCCGCGATGGCTTCGACGTCATCAATGTTCACGAGAAACCCATTGACACCGTCCTGGATCACGTCGGCCGGGCCGCCGACCTTCGTGGCGACCGGGGGGCACCGGCAGCCCATCGCCTCAATGGGCGGCATGTGGTAACCCTCGCTCCGGCTCGAGCAAAGCCAGACGTCGCAAGCGGCGTAGGTGTCGCGGATCTGTTCCTGCGGAGGCATCAGGAGAAATTCCGTACCGGGCGGTAGCGGCGTTGCCGGCATACTTGTGCCGAAGGCTTTCAGCTTCAAGCCCGGGATTCGGCGCGCGACGGACGCGAACGCATCGAGGCCGACGTCCCACCCCTTCGCCGGGCTCGGCGAATACATCATCCCGACGGTTGGCTGAACGTGTTTCCCCCGCGGCGGGGCGTTGAAGAGATCGACGTTCAGGCCGTTCCGGGCGACGATCGCGTTCGGATCATTGAACTGATCTTGGGCCAGGTCGGCCAGCCACTGCGCACAGACGATCTTTTGCAGCGGCAGCCGCCACGTCGGACCCACCAGTGAATCGGAGTGGCCGAGCAACGTTTCGTAATGCTGGAGGAAATACGCCTTCGCCCCTTTCGTTGCCGAGAGCGACGCGACCCCCGGGGCGGTTTGCCACCAGGTCGCGATCACGACGTCGGCGTCCGGCACGTCGCGATCGGTTACGGGTCGGCGGCGGCGGAGTGTGCGGTGGTTGAGGTCGAGGCCGTCGAGATGCGAGGGGGGCCGTCGAGGCGGCCGAGGCGGCCATGACCTCCCTTTCAATACCGTGCTCAACTTCACCCGCAGTGGCACATCCCAAGGCGGCGTCGAGAGAATAAAGACGTCGTGCCCGCGCTGACGGAGATTGTCAGCGTGCTGGGCAATCATCCGGGTACCGCCACCGAGGTTTGCATCGGGCAAGACAAACGTCACTCGCATCAAAGCCCCCATTCCCTCAGTCAGTAACCCCGGACCGTACACGCCGCGACCCGCCAGCTCTCGAGCGAGAGAGGCCGCAAGCGGAGCCGCCGTAACGCATTCTTTCGAGCGGACCGGATGTTCCCCGCCCTCAACGCCCACCACGCCCAGTAATACCTGTGGTCCGCCTCGTCGCGAATGGTGTCGCACTCGCCCGGCCGCACGGCTCCGTTCTCGGCCGCGGGCAATCCTCGTCGAACGCGAGCATTCTGGACCGCCTCCGCGACGAACCGGTGCTGACGCTCTTGGTGCGTGTATCCGCGGCTCTGGGCGTGTTGTCGATATTTCACGAGAACGTCCGAGAGGTTGACGAGTTCCCCAACCTCCGCGAGCCGGAGCCAGAGGTCGAGGTCCTCACTCAGCTCGAACTCCGTCCGATATCCGTCGACGAGCCTCAGCGCCTTCGTGCGGATCATCGCCGCGGGATGGCAGATCATCCCTCCGATCCCCGCCATGTGGGCCTTGTCAATCAACTCATGTGATTGTTTGTCGCAGACCTCGCAGAGAACGTCCCCCTCGGGATCGATCAGGATGACCCTCGATCCCGCCGCGACGACTTTCGGATGTTCTCTCAAGAATTCCAACTGTCGACGGAAGCGATCGGGCAAGGAAACATCGTCGGAATCCATTCGCGCGACGAACTCCCCGCGCGCCGACGCGAGCATCTCGTTCAAGGTTCGGACCAGACCGATGTTCGGCCTGATAATCAAGCGGATGCGGGGGTCTCGCGCGGCGAAACTCCGAAGGATTTCCGGCGTCTCATCGGTCGAGCCGTCGTCAACGATCAGGAACTCGAAGTCATCGAACGTCTGCGCGAGGATGCTCTCCACGGCCTCGGCGACGAACCGGGCCGCATTATAAGCGGGCATGACCACGGAGACGGTGGGAGCGAGTTTCGGCTCGCTCATCGTTTCGGGCTCCGGCAAACGGCGAAATGGCAAAACGGCTGGCCGAAATCGACCGCGAGCACCCGGCTGACGATCGGAAAGTCGGCTGGCGAGGTTGACGCCAGCGCCCTCACGTCCGGCCAGGACGAAGGCCGGCCAAGCAGCCGGCTTGCGCCTCGGAGCAAACGTGCCAAAGGATTTCCCCAGAGGTATTCCAGATGAGCGTTCAGGTTCGCGACCGCCTGCTTTCTCGTCACACAGCCGAGCGACTCCACCTGCGCGAGGAGGTTGACGCTCTCGAAGCGGGCCGAGAGAAGTTGGCGGAATTCGTCAGCGTACCACTCGTTGATGTGGTAAGGGTTGCTCGGCTTGCCGTCGACCCACTGAGCATAGGAAGCGTCGCGGTCCGGCGTTGAGCAGAGCAGGACGCCATCATCGGCGAGAAGCCGGGCCGCGGCCTCGAGAAATCGTTCCGGGTGGCGAAGGTGCTCGATGTTCTCAAAGCTGCAAATGACATCGAACGGCCCCCGCGCGGACCCTAGCGTCTCGCAGTCGTCGGCCAGGAACTCAAGGCCCGCGAGGGGGTAGCGGAGCCGGGCCTGCTCGATCGACGCCTCATCAATGTCGACGGCCTGGACCCGCGAGGCACCGGCGTCCTTGAGGATCGCCGCGCCATAGCCGGGACCGGTGCCGGCGTCGAGCACGCGGCAATTCCTGATGAATCCGGCCGCGTACAGATAGCGGGCCGTGTGCTCCGCGTGCGAGAACCCCCAGCCGACCGATCCGATCGCGGGACGTTCCATGGCGTCGGTCATGGTCGCTCTTGTGGCTAAAGAAGTCATCCGGTTAGCTCCATCTCGTTCCCCACCTTCTGCCCCTGTTCAATTTCACCGACGGCAAGTTCCTCCTCGTCGGTCACCGTCCAGGTGGCCGGCCAGAACACGCTTCCCGAGGTCGCGGGGGGAATCTTGCCGCTGCCGAACACATCCGCCGGGAGGACCTCGAATTGGCAGGCCTCGTGGATCACGTCGAAGTTGTGGTCGTATGAGCCGAAATAGAGGTCGAGATTATACGTTCCGGGCATCAGCGGGATTGTTTTCAAGAGGCACGAAACCATCCCTCGCTTGATGGGCTTCGCCAGCGGTCCGGGTGGGATGACGCTTGTGTTGATCCCGAACACGGGAACTTGAAGGCTGTTCTTGACCTGAACGCCCAGGGTCACATCCGCCAGAAGCTTCGAGGCTTCGAACGTCACCTCGATTCGCACATCGTCTCCCATGTGAATCCCGCCGGCACCACCCTCATGGGGCGAGACACGAACGCGCTTCATGGTGGGAATCGAGTGCGGAGTACGACCGTGATGTCCGGTCAGGTCCTCGATGTCACTCAGCTTCCCGGCAGTCGAGCGATTATAGGCGGTCAAAACATCGGCGGGCTCGCCATCCATCTTGAGACGCCCGCGCTCCAGCAGCACGCAACGAGTGCAAAGGTTCTGAACGGCCGGCATGTTATGGCTGACGAACAGAACCGTCCGTCCCTCTTGGGTCACTTCTTCGATCCGACCGAGGCACTTCTTTTGAAACGCGGCATCACCCACCGCGAGCACCTCGTCGACGATCAGGATCTGTGGCTCCAGGTGCGCCGCGACGGAGAAGGCCAACCGGACGTACATCCCGCTCGAATAATGTTTCACCTGGGTATCGAGGAACTGCTCGATCTCGGCGAATGCCACGATTTGGTCGAACTTGCGGTTGATCTCGGATTTCTTCATCCCAAGAATCGAACCGTTGAGATAGACGTTTTCGCGACCGGTCAGCTCAGGGTGGAATCCTGTGCCCACTTCGAGCAACGAGGCAAGCCGGCCACGGACCCGCACGCAACCTTCGGTCGGTTCGGTAATTCTGCTGAGAATCTTCAAGAGCGTGGACTTGCCTGCGCCGTTGCGGCCGATAATGCCGACGACTTCGCCCGGCTTAACTTCGAGCGAGACGTCTTTCAGCGCCCAGAACGGCTCGCTATTCTCATCCCCTCCACGGCCCGAGAGCCGTCGCAACTGCGAGCGCGCAGAGTCCACCAAGGCTTCGCGGAAGGTCGGAAACGATCGGGTGCGTCGGCCAAGGTTGTAAGACTTGCCGATGTTTTCGACAAGGATCGCGGGTCGACTCATGGTGCTGGCTTCAAATGGGTGAATGGGCCGGACCCGGTGCCGTCGCCTGGCAAAGACGCGCGGGATGGAGAGCAGGTTTCGTCAACGCCACGACAGGGTGAGGTCAGGCGATATCCGCGAATTGTCGTTCGGTTCGACGGAAGAAGAAGAGCCCGAACAGCAACATCCCAACGTTCACCGCCGAGCCGATCAGTATGATCATCGGGTGCCAGGGGGTCCCGAGCAGGGCCGCTCGATAACCTTCGATAATCCCACACATCGGATTCAACGCCAAGATCCACTGATAACGCTGAGAAAGGAGGCTCATAGGGTAGATCACGGGGCTCAGATATAATAAGATCTGGATCATGAACGGGACCGTGTAGCGGAAATCGCGATAAAGCACGGTGAGCGCGGCCAGTGAATAACCGAGGCCGAGGGTGGCCGTCACCGTGGCAACGACGAGCAAGGGCAGGAAAACGATTTGCCAGCCCGGTGTGACCCCATAATAAACCAGGATCAGGGCGTAGAGGCTCAAAGAGATCAACAGGTCGACAAGGAATGCCACGACCGACGCCGTCGGCACAAACAACCTGGGAAAATAAATCTTGGTCAACAGTTGTTGCTGATTCACCAGGCTCTGCGCCGCCGCCGCCACACCATTCGCAAAGAACATCCAGGGGATGAGTCCCGCGAAGACAAAAACGGGGTAGGGGAACCCCTGTGACGGAACTCCTGCGAATCGCCCGAAGATTACCGAAAAGATGATCATCGTCAGGAGCGGCTGCAACACGGCCCAGGCCACGCCCAGGACCGTTTGCTTGTAACGGATCTTCACATCGCGCAAAGCGAGGAAAAACAACAGTTCGCGAAAGTCGGAAAGCTCACGCCAGTTGATTGGAATCCAGCCGGAACGCGGCTGAATCAAGATTTCGCCTGGCTCGGTCTCGGTAAGTGAGGGATAGCTCATCGGAAAGGTTGAAAGTCCCGCGTTGCGCGACGTGATCGCGAGATCGTTCGTCGGCGACATGAAAGAGTCTCTCACGGTGTCCGGGGGCGGGTCGGACCTGAATCCCAAAGAAGTCGCTAAAAAAGACGGCGTTCGGCGAGTCAATCCCCACTCTCTTTTACCTTCCACGACGGTTGTTTGGCAAGACCGAGGCCGAGATCGGCGACTCTCTCACCGCGCTTGAGGCATGGGGTCAACATAGTATGCGGTTCAGGCAGGTTGCCAACCAAGCAGATGCCGGACGACCGAAAGGCTCAATTCTAAATTGGGAGCGCTTGGTTTGGCCACGATCGACCGGCTCCTATTTAACCACCTGGATCTAATCACCGCCCGACGTCTTCTCGCGTTGGTACGACTGTTCCCATGAGACAACAACTGAGCTTGAGACGATCGCGGCCATTACATCTCTGAGCCGCCCGATTGGGCCGCCGGCATAGGCTCAACCCCAGGCCGTCTTGCCCGGTCGATTGCGGGGTTGGTATCGTACTCGGGCCTCCTTACGTTTCTCTGGAGCAGACGATCCGATGCAGGAGATTGTCCCGTTTGTTCTCGGGTTTTGGGTATTGCTCTCGGTCGTCGTCTTCTGGCTCCGCCCAGGTCGAGACGCCGCGATTCTCTTGCTGATCGGCGGTTGGGCGCTCTTGCCCGTTGCCGTTTATCCGTCCGTCGTCTCTATTCGGCCCCCGGGCACCGGCGGCTCAATGCATGCGCTTGCCCTGCCGACGGTGATGCTCGCCAACAAGGCCGTGGCGATCGGGTTGGGATGCCTCGCCGGGATGCTTTTGACGGCCTGGCCCTTGATTCGTGAGGTCCGATTCTCCCGGCTCGATTTGCCGATGGCCATCTGGTGCCTGACGCCACTCGCCTCGGCCCTCGCAAACGGCCTTCCGCCCTCCTGGGGCCTGGCCCAGGCACGCTATCTGGGGCTTGCTTGGGGAGTGCCTTATGTCGTGGGACGGGTTTATCTCGGCGACAATGTTTCGCTGGTCAAGTTCGGTCGAGGTTGGGTGCTTGCGGGACTTGCCTCCTCGCCGTTTTGCCTCGCGGAGTTTGTCGCCGGCCCGTTTCTCTACGGCTGGATTTATGGGAGTCACCCTTATCAGGTCGAAGGCGCGCAGCGACCCTTCCTGTACCGTCCATTGCTCCTCTTGGAGCACGGGAACCAGCTAGGAATGTGGGTCGCGACGGTGGCTGTCGCGGCGGTTTGGCTTCGGCTCTCGGGACAGCTCAAAATGGTTGCGGGCTTGCCCGGCGGCGCGGTGGCAATCGGTCTGGTCATGATCGCCTTGATCTGTCAATCGCACGGAAGCATCGCGTTGATGCTCGGGGTGTTCGCGCTTGTCTGGCTGCTGCCAAGAACGTCGCGACGCCCGGCCCCCTGGCTGGTCGGAGCATCCTCGGCGCTCCTGGCGATTGTGGGAACGACCGCCGAGTCCAAGGCGTCGGGTTTGGGAGGGCTTCGTGACCGAACGCGCGACCTCTTCCTCGGGGCGGGCAAGCAGTCGTTCACATGGCGTCTGGCAAGGGTCGAGGAATTGCTCTCCAGGGCCTTGCAAACGCCATTGCTGGGCAGAGGATCGCCGAACTGGTCGCTCGCGGCGGGAGGGGCGTTCGTCAACCCCGTCAACCTGGGGCTCTGGCTGGTCGTGCTGGGCACTTATGGACTGGTTGGGCTGCTCGCGTCGACATTGGCCCTGGTGCTCCCCATTGCGGAGGTGGTGAAGTGGCTGCCGCCGCGGTCATGGCTCAACCCGACTTGCGCGGGGGTCACGCTCGCGGCCGCGCTGCTAACGATTCACGCGATCGACTCGCTCTTCAATAGCGTGTTCCTGCTTCCGCTTCTCGCCGGGGCGGGGGGGCTCGTCACCTGGTCGCAACGACGATACGAGGCATGACATCTCAGGGGATCTCGGCTCATGCAAGCCCTAGGTAACGTCCCGCTCGCTGTCGCGGTGCTTCTGGCGTGGACACCTCTCGTCGTGGTGCTTTTTCGGGTGCTGGGACGTCGCCGGGGAACGCTATTCGCGGTGATCGGCGGTTACCTTTCGCTGCCGCCGACGGTCGTGTATTTGCCGGGGCGGCTCCACATCTTTCTCTTTGACAAGCAAGCGGCGATCGGCCTGGCGCTTGGCGTGTCCATGCTGATCTGGGACGCCCGGACGCTCTTCCGATTTCGGCCCCGCCCGATCGACGTGCCGGTGCTGGCCTTGATGGCCTGGGCGGCCGCGGCGTCGGTGCTTGGTCAGTATGTCGAATGGGAGGTCGCCACCTTGATCCTCGGAAGACGAGTCTGGTGGCTCGCGCCCTACCTGGCGGGAAGGCTGTACTTCGGAGATGTCGATGGAGCGCGTCGGATCGCGGTCGGGGTTGTCGTCGCCTCGCTCGGGCTTGTGCCGGTCGTTGTCTTCGAGTCCGTGATGGGGCCGACGTGGTATCTCCGGACGTTGATTTACCAGATCCCCATGCAAGAGGTCACGCGGCTGGGAGGCTGGCGGCCGGAGGCGTTTTTTGATCATGGAATCGAGCTCTCATGCTGGCTGGCCTTGGCGGCCGTGATGGCGCTCTGGCTCTGGCTGGGCCGCGTCTGGAGCCCTCGTTGGGGACCCCCTTGGGGACCGGCGCTGCTGCTCGTGCTGGCGACTGCGGCGACACGGAGCATTTACGGCTACCTTGACCTGTCCGTTGGCATCCTGGTCCTCGCATTGACCCTGGGCCTGCGGACCCGCGCGGCAATTCTCGCCCTCGCGTTGATGGCTCCCCTTTACATGGGCCTCCGCGTCTCCGGCATCTGGGACGGCCGGACACTTGTCACGATGGCGGGCAAGATGGGTCGGGAGTCGACCGTCGCGGTCCGAGTCGGCACAGAGGACAAGATGATTGCCGCGGTGCTCGATCACAACCCGGCGTTCGGATTCGGCAGGCCCTTGGGCGTGCCCTGGGAAGACCCTACAGAAGACATCGTCCCCGGAGCCGACGGTGGCTGGCTTGTTTATCTCTGGGCGGGCGGGCTGATCGGACTCTCGATCTGGCTCGTGGCACTGCATTTATGGCCCGTGGGCTTGGCCCTGATTTATCCCTGGAAGCGCCCTCGAAGCGACGAGATCGGTACTCCGGTCTGGGGTCTCGCCCTTTTCTTGACGCTTGGTCTGGTGGACTGTCTGCACAACAACCCGAGCTTCACACCGATCGCGCTGGCGGCCGGATCGATCGTCGGTCTGACCTTGGGCGGACCCGCGGCGCGGACATGGATCAGCGCTCCTCGACAGTCGGCGACAAGGCCGAAGCCCGCCGGTTCGTCGTGGCGACAGCGTCCCGCGGGCAAGCCCGAAGTACCCTCCGCGGTCGAGCTTGCCCCGGCCGCGATCGTGTCCGCGATGGCGTGCTTGCTCTATGTCTTCGGGCACGGACCCGTCGCCGGGCAAGAGACCGCCAAGCTGATCGGGGGTCTCGGAGCGGCGCTCTTGTTCGCCTCGGCCGGTTGGGCGGGAGCCCTGGCGTCGGAATCGGTTCCGCTCCCGAAGATCACCGCGTTCGCCCTGTTATTTGGGGCCTTCGGCGTCTCGTTCAACCTGGCCCTTCATCCGGACACGCGGCCTTGGTTGTCGGCCGACCTGCTTCAAGGCTTGGCGATATGCGGACTGGTCGTCGCTTGCTGGAAGCGGCTGACTGGTGGCCGCGCATGGGCCGAAGTCGTGCTCGGCGCGGCGTCGCTGACGACGCATCTCTTCGTGATTCCGCGATTAAGCGCGTTCCCCGGCTCGCAATACCTGTTCGGCCAACCGTCGGACTCGCTCTCGTTGTTCCCTCTTGTCCCATGGTTGACAGTCGCCCTCATCGGGTCGTTGGCTCGTCGCGCGGAGACACACGCGATCGGGGCGGTGACGGTCGTGCTGACGGCGGCGGCGGGGTTCTCGTGGTGGTCGGAACCGGGGGGGCCTACCAAGTTCCCGATGAACCTCTCATACGCCTTGCTTTCATGTGCCGCATCCTCGGCGGCCTTCGTGGCGGCCCGAAGCGCGACCGGCCCCAACGTGTTCGCACGCGGCCTCACCTGGCTCGGACGACACTGGCTCACCTTTTTTTATGTTCATTTCGCCGTGGCGGCGGCTTTATCCCGGGCGAAGGTTCAATCGCCTTGGGCCGTTTGGCCCTTGCTGGCAGCGGGCGGTCTCTCCGCGACGTGGCTGGTCGCGACGGCATCCGCGCCCTTCGCCCCACAGTTCCGCAAGCCGTGGATTTGGGGAGTGCTCACGCTCTTGATCGTCGCGGCGGGGGCCGCACCGGGGCTTCCAAAGGGCATGGTAGTCGCACTCGCGGGGGTTGCCGGTCTGATCTTCGCGAGCCGTTACGAGACGCTCGCGGAGGCGGTGGCCGACGCGAAGACAATCGCGATGTCGCCCATCTCGCGACAGAGGGCAGCTCCAGTCACCGAGCGAAACTTCGCCCGAGACGTTGTTCGGCTTGCCGTTTTCCTGGCGATCCTCGCGATTCCCGAGATTCTAGGCCATCTCACCGGCAAAGGGACCGGCCCTTCTCCGAGAGGGATTGTCCAAGAAACCTCGACGCCGATTTCTCCTCGGATCGATTCTGAAAAAGGCCCGTGATCTCAAGCGTTCGGTTCCTGGAACCTTTTCGTGCCCAGGCAAGATGCGGTACGACGTTTCATGATCTTCCGCTCTGTTAAAGAGAGGAGAGGGCGGCGTCCGTCGGAATACGTCAAGAGGCGAGGACGGTCCTTCGCACGGGCGGAGAGCGACAACATCGAAGTCAAATGCCAAAAACGGTTCTTGACCCCCTTTTTGTCCCCACCAACCCCGAGTCGTCTCCAATCCGAGAAAGGCACGGAGTTCTTGAAAGGTGGTCTCGATGTTCCAGCGCGCCGTGTACAACTCAAGGATCGTCACC
>JAYVYS010000505.1:0-4404 GCA_043784005.1 Isosphaeraceae bacterium | reverse complement strand
GGCGGCGATTTATAGTGGACATGCCTGAATGAACAAGAGACTTCGCGGTTTTTGCGATTGCGGATCGTTCTTAACGGGAAAAGGAGTCTGCGGGATGGGTGTGGGACATGGCCGCTCACGATTCGCGGAGGCGACATTTCACGTCTTCAGCAAGCCCCTTCACCCCGATTGGTTCGTCGTCCGCCAGCATCGACGCCTCGGTATGCAGGGTTGGGAAGCGGATGTGCGGATTATTGACGGTGGTCATGTCGTCGGCTTCCGGTCGGCTTCAGTCTGGGTGACCGAGGTGCTGGCCGGTCCCGAGGCCGAACTTCCCGACGGCGGACGGCTTCTCCATTCCCGAATCCGGCATGAGCGAACGGCGACCCTTCACCCGAGCCCCGCGCTTGAATACCAGACCGCGTTTGAAGTGGAGCGTGTGGACACGGAGATTTTCACGCACCTGAGCGAAGAGATGAGTCTCGATAACTCGCGTTTACGGCTCTTTCATCGAGCCTCGACCAAAAATCGACTGGCCCCTGCGCCGGTTTCTCATCTCCGATTCGACGCGAGCGCACGTGGTCTGATTGTCCACTCCTTCCATACCTTCCCAGATGAATGCGCGATCGTCCGGACGCAGTCTCTCTTTGAGCCTTCGCACTAAAAAACGCGATCCAATTCATGAAGGTCAGAGACGCAAGTCGTCCGTAGTGGGTGATTTGCGAACGATTACCGACAACCGTCCCAAATCCTCATGACGTGTTGCGCGGATAAGCATTCTCGCGTTCCGCACGATTGCGCCACGGCACTCGTTTGCGTGCGGTAATTACGTGGCCCTCCCGCTACGTCCTCCCTCATCGTTGAGCCGATAGAGACTGTGTCGGAACCGTCGGCAGACCGAGACGACCTTGAATACTGAACATTTGTTTCTAACACTCCTGATCATTTGTATGTAAGTGACGGGGTGATGGTGAGGGAGGGTCGTCCGGTCTCGCTCAAACGGGGGTCGTGAAGGAGGAAATCGTGGAGTCCGGAGAAAAAAACCGAGAGGGTCGCAACCGCGCCTAAGTGATGAAGGCGCACTGCGCCGGTGTTGCCATAGGGGCGTCGCACAGGCGGTCAGATCGGTCCAGACGGCAAATTTCCGTTGGCTAGTTCCGGCCATGTGGTTAAATATCGTGCCGTCCGGGCGAGATTGAGGTATCGACCGACCCTCGGCCGATCGCCTCGGCATCCGAAGGAGCCTTGCCACGATGCTTGAATTGACCCGCATCGACCGAATCCGAGGAAGTCTCATCGGCCTAGCCATCGGAGACGCCCTCGGCGCTCCGCTTGAAGGTTTGAGTGCGCAACAGATTCGCGCTCATTACGGTCAGGTGGAGGACTTTGTCGATGGTTGCCGAGCCTGGAAGCGGAAGCCCTACCGCTGGCGGATGCCCGGCTTATACTCCGACGACACACAACAAGCGCTGTCGCTCTGCGATGTCTTGCTGGAGTTCGGGCATGTCGACCCTTATCGCCTCGCGGAAATTTATCTCGCTCTGGCACATCCCAAGGGTTCGTATGTCGGTGCCCACCGCGGTGTCGGTCGAAGCTTTCGCCAGGTCCTGATTGACCTTGAGAATGGGCAAGCACCCACCCGGACCGGGCAGCTTTCCGCCGGGATCGGCGCGGCGATGCGAATCGCTCCTGTGGCGCTTTACTATCAAGCCGATGAAGTCGATGCGATCTTTGACGCCGTGATGGCCGCGAGCCTGATGACGCATCGCGATGTTCGAAGCTTGACCGGAGCCTTCGCGGTCGTCCACGCGGTTCGGCATCTTGCCGATGCGAGGAAGTGCGAACCGAGCCTCCTCTTCCAGATCGCCGCGGATGTCAAGCGAGATGAGGAGCGGATGGTCGAACGGTTTCCAGAGGTGGCCTTCGCCGAAATCCATCGGTTCAGCCTCTCGACGGCGATAGCGCATACTGAGTCGCTTCTCGACATGCCCCGAGAGCGCGCTTACGCCGCCTTGGTTGAAGAAGCGAATCGTCATGGTGCGGAACCCCAGTGCAAACGTCCCACAATGGGTTTCCCGCCGGCCTGTATTCCGACCTGTCTTTATGTTCTGATGACGACCGACAGCCTCGAAGAGGCGATCACGGAGATCATAAACCTGGGCGGAGATGCCGACAGCGCCGGAGCCATTCTCGGCGCGATGGCGGGCGCTCATTATGGGGTAGGCGAAATTCCGGCCCGCTGGCTTTTGCGGCTCCAGAATCGGGACGGGATCGATGCCAGAGCCTCCGCGCTCCACGCACGCTCGATTGAGGGGCTTGAAATCTCCGATCTTGTTGACCGAGAGCACGAACTGAGTGCTCAGGAAAATGCTTATCGCGAGGGTCTGCTCGCCCATTCCCAAAGTGGTGAGGACATGGGCGCGAACAGCAATCGATTCTGAGTTCGTGGCGATCGCGCGCGTTCCGCGTCGGCGAGGGCCACTAAAGGTTTTTCCCCGAAGCAATGCCGTGGCAAGCCGCCCTCAAAGATCCTTTGAGATGCGAGTTCAAGCTCCGGAGGCCGGAACAACCGGCTCATTCTCGTCCCTCAACTTTCGTCGTTCTTCTCCCGCACACAGAACGCGCCTCGGAAAAACAAATGGCTGTGTGCCTGACTTCCCGAAGTCATGCACATGGGGTAGACTAAACGTAGTCGGTTTGATCCGTACGGGCGTTCATGAGAGGTCGTCGACCTTATCTTCGGACATCATCACGAATCACACCCGGACTCGAGTGTCGGGGTTTGACGGTTTGTGAGCGGCGTGTTCGAACGGTGACCCGGGGAGACGGCAGGGCGATGAGCCGGATCTTCCGCGACCGGATCAAACGGCTGCTCGATGAGGCCGAGGGTTACTTGATGCTCGGCCTCCCGGTCCGAACGCTGGAGATCCTCGAGCGCCAGGACGACTGGGCGACGATGCAATTTGAAGCGAGCTTTCTCAGTGGTGAGGCCCTTCGCTCGCTGGAACGCTATCGTGAGGCCTTGAAACCGCTGGAGGTTGCCGCGAGACTTCGACCGGGAGACGTGGCCGTCGCGATCGCGTTGGGCTGGTGCTACAAGCGTACCCACCGACTCGCCCAGGCGATTGACGCGCTGGAACGCGCCAGTCGCGAGAATGCCGAGGAGCCTTTGCTCCATTACAATCTCGCTTGCTACTGGAGTCTCGCCGGGAATATCCCGAAGGCACTCGACGAGCTTTCGATCGCCCTTGACCAAGAGCCGAACCTTCGGACCCGCATCAACGAGGAATCCGATTTCGAGAAACTTCGCGGAAACCCCGAGTTCGAACGGTTGACGGTCGGGCCATCACCGTTCGCCTGAGACGGCGTAAGATTGTCACGGGTCGAGATCAAGGCATATCGCGACGCCTCATCGGCTCTCTGTTTTGGTGGAATTCTTTGCCGTCAGGCTTGGAGAGAACAATGGTTGCCCCATCATGGCCAGCCAGCGTTCGAGTTGAGGTTCCGAGAGGGTCGCCAGAGTCTTCTCAGTCAATACGTCCTCCTCCGCTCTGGAAAAGGCCGCCTTAGCCCTCGCGGCGTTTCGCACCCCCACGGCTTGGCGAAGCGTTTCGCGCTGCGGGGGAGAAAGGCTGAGGGCGTCGGCCACCTTGGGACGTGTCACCAGAGCGGCGGGTCCTTCCCATTGCAAGTCGAGTTGAAGCAATCTCGACCGCTGATCCTCGGAAAGATGCGTATCAAGCCAGACGAATTGATCCTGGTCGATCCGCTTTCGCTCCGCATCGGCCGCCGGACCCTTTTTCCCCTTCAAGGATCGGGCCCGGACATAGTAGAAGTCGCTGATCGCCTTTTCCGCCTCCAGTACCTGAGCCTCACTGAGTTTCAGATTTCGAGAAACATCAAGCCGACTGAGGAGAAGGAGGGGAGCCGTCCTCTGGCCGAGACGTTCATCGGGGAGGCCTTGCGCTCCGGCATTCGGGTTGAGCCAAAGGTTTGAAAGGCAGACGGCGAGAAGGGCGGAAATGAAGGTACCCCGCGTCATTCCATCGACGTTGATCGGCATGGGTCAATGGCCTCCTGCCTGAGCCCGAGAAACGAGGAGTCGACTCGCGACGTTCAAAGAGAATACCGCACCAACCTACGTTGAGCGGCAACAACCAGGACGGCCGGCGTGAACCGGACGTCCTTGATCACAATGAATCTACGACAAATCGCGCGTCTCGTGAAGGTCAGGCCGAGACGGTTGCCGAGGTCAAGTCTTGGCGATCGCCTTCTTCTTGCTCGTCGACTTCTTCGTCGTACCCTTTTTCGGAGTGTCCGTCGGAGCGGCGGTGTCCGTTGCCGTTGCCGCAGGGGTTGCCGCAGCGGCATCAGCGGCTGGCGGGGTGCCACCGGGTCCACCATTATTGCCGGTGTCGAGCTTGG
>JAYVYS010000504.1:0-4302 GCA_043784005.1 Isosphaeraceae bacterium | reverse complement strand
CCCAAGTCGGATCGCTCCTGGACCGTCTCGATCGAAAAATCGTCAAGCGGCTGGGCCTTGAAGACTTTGGACACCGAGGGGCTGCGGAAGCGTCACGATCTGCAAGGTCCGATCGACGACGCATTCATGGATTCGTTTATGTTTGTGAAGCCGACGGGCAAAAGCACCAGTTCCAAGGTTCAAGGCTGGGTCGAGCAAGAGCTAGCGAGGGCGATCGAACACTGGCGCAGGCATTTCCGAGGCGAGGCACGATTGAAAAACGACGTTGACGTGACCGCGGCGGATATCGCCGCGCATCACTTGATTCTCTGGGGCGACCCGGAAAGTAACGCCGTGATCAAGAAACTCGCCGGGAAACTGCCGATCGGATGGGATGGGATGAACTTGA
The DNA here is from genome assembly GCA_043784005.1 of Isosphaeraceae bacterium. Classification (GTDB taxonomy): domain Bacteria; phylum Planctomycetota; class Planctomycetia; order Isosphaerales; family Isosphaeraceae; genus JAYUFP01. The sequence continues at coordinate 3,914 of JAYVYS010000504.1, read as the reverse complement.
AAGTCGGCGATCGGGTCTTCGACGCGGAATATCATGTTCCGGTGATGATCGCTCCAAACCCGTTGAACCCGGATCGCTATGTCGTCCTGAACAGCGGGTTTACTTTCCGAGATTACGACTATCTCAACAATGCCCGCCAGGTCCCGAAATTGCCGGACTGGGCCGTTGTGGACATTCGGACGCCGCCGAATTCTCGTTACCCCGGCAAGATCGCCGACGCCGACTTTTTCGGAGAGAAGTGGGAGTTGAAGCCCCAGCGGAAGGGGCCTTGAGGCGCGTCGAAAACGAGAAAGCCCGACCGCGAGGTCGGGCCTGTGATTTTTCCTGTCGCCTGAATCTCGGAACCCGGTTCATCCTTAACCGTCGAGTTTATCGAGCCGACCTTTGCTGTCTCCGAGGCTCTCCACGGGAGCACCGATTTTGTCGAGGAGTGAGAGGTAAAGGTTGTTCAACGGTGTGTCACGGGGATACGCGATGTGTCTTCCGGGTTTGAGCGTTCCCCCACCTTTACCCGCGACAAGAATGGGCAGGTCGTTGTGGTTGTGGCGGTTTCCATCGCCGATTCCGCTGCCGTAAACGATCATTGTGTTGTCGAGGAGCGTGCCGCCGCCTTCGGGAATCGCTTTGAGCTTACCGAGCAAATAGGCGAACTGTTCCATGTGGAAGCGGTTGATTTTCTTGATCTTTTCGTGCTTGGCCTTGTCATTGCCGTGATGAGACAGGTCGTGGTGGCCTTCGGGAACATCGATGAAGGAATAGCTCTTATTACTTCCTTCATTGGCATACATGAACGTGCTGATCCGGGTCACGTCGCCCTGGAACGCGAGGACCATCAGGTCGAGCATCAGGCGAATGTGGTCCTTGAAGTCTTGCGGGATTCCCGACGGCTTTTTGATCCCGCCCAGCAAGACATCCACCTGGCTGTTCTTTTCGGAATGCGCGACACGACGCTCCAGCTCTCGAACCGCGTTGAGGTATTCGTCAACCTTGCGCTTGTCGTTCGCGCCGAGCCTGCCACGTAGCTGGTTGGCGTCCTCAATCACGTAGTCGAGGATGCTCTGACGGTAGAAATCACGCTTGGCCCGCTCGGCCCCGTTGAGGTTTTTCGACTGAGATGCGAAGAGCCGGTCGAAGACGAGCCGAGGGTTCACTTCCTTGGCCATCGGCGTTGTCGGCGATCGCCACGAGATGTTGGAGGAATACGCACAGCTATAGCCGCTGTCGCAATTTCCGGACTGGGCACCGCGATCGCAACCCAGCTCAAGGGAAGGAAATCGCGTATTCTGCCCTAACTTCATCGCGGCGACCTGATCGACGGAAACCCCTGCTTTGATGTTCGCGCCGTCGGTCTTGGTCGGATGTGTTCCGGTCAAGAAGCAAGCGAGCGAACGGGCGTGATCACCACCGCCATCGCCGTGTGCCGCCGCATTATCCTGCGCCAGCCCGCTCAATACGAGTAAATCGTCTTTAAACGCCTTGAGCGGTTCGAGAATGAACGGAAGCTCGAAGCTGGCCCCTTCGGTCTCGGGCGTCCACGCCTGCATATGAGCGCCGTTGGGGACGTAAAGGAAGGCCATCCGCCTGGGATCGGGGTGAACCGATCCTCCCACGGGTGAAGCCGCGGGAGCCATCGCTTCCAGCCAAGGGAGCGCGACAGCGGTTCCGAGCCCTCGCAAGACCGTCCGGCGAGAGATGTATCGAGGTTGCGACATTGCTTCAACCCTTCCCCTTACGCTTCTGGAACGGATCGCTCTTCACGATCTCGAGCACAAGCTGTGAGAACTTATACTTGTTTTTGACCGTGCCCGCCACGATCGCATCCACTGCGCAGACGTCGTAATACTCGACTCCGCGTCCGAGCGCGTACGTTAAAAGCTTTTCGGACAGGCAGCGGACGAAATCTTTGTCTTTCGCCTTCAGGATGGCTTTCAACTCCTTCGGCCCTCGGAACTTTTGCCCGGAAGGGAGCACCCCGGAGGCGTCGACCGCCGCATCACCGTCCTTTTCGCGCCAAGCACCGATCGCATCGAAGTTCTCGAACCCGAAGCCAAGCGGGTCCATCCTCGCGTGGCAAGATGCGCACGAGGGATTCGAACGGTGTTGCTCCATCCGTTGTCGCAACGTCCCACTCAGCGTCTTCTGATTATCAAGCTCGGGTACATCGCCGGGCGGAGGCGGGGGAGGGGTGCCCAAAACCTGTTCCAAGATCCACTTGCCCCGCTTAACAGGCGAGGTCCGCGTCGGGTTCGAGGTCACGGTCAGAATGCTCGCCTGGGTCAGCAAACCGCCTCGCTCATTCCCTTTGAGAGTGACACGACGGAACTGCTCGCCTTTGATCTCGGGAATACCGTAGTGTTTCGCCAGGCGCTCGTTGAGATAAGTAAAGTCGGAGTCGATCAAGTCAAGTACACTCCGGTCATCACGAATCACGGCACCGAAGAACATCTCAGTCTCGGTGAGCATGGCGGTTCGAAGGTCGTCGTCGAATCCCGGAAACTTCCCACGATCCGGGCTGACCGTTTTGATGTTGCGGATCTGGAGCCATTGGTCGGCGAAATTCTCGACGAGCGCACGCGCCTTCGGGTCGCGGAGCATGCGCTTAACTTGGTTCTCCAGGTTGCCATCCGCACGGAGCTTGCCATCAAGTGCGAGCTTCAGTAACTCGTCGTCGGGCATGCTGCTCCAGAGGAAATACGACAATCGCGAGGCGAGCTCGAACTCGTCGATCAACGAGGCCGTAGTGGGCCTCTTGGGATCATTGCGACGACCCGTTTTCGGCGATCGGTCAAGCTCGACCCGGAAAAGAAACTGGGGTGACACGAGGATGGCTTCAACCGCGACCTGCATCCCGCGCTCGAAGTTGTCGCCATTCTGCTGAGCGAGATCGACAAACTTGACGAGCCTGGCGAGTTCTCCGGGAGTGATTGGACGCCGATACGCCCGGCTCGCGAATTTCGCAAGTAATTCCCGGACCACCTCGTCCCGGTTCTCCTTTGTCGGCATCTTGAAAAGGATCTTCTTGTGCGACTCGGGGAACGGCGAATCAACTGTCTGGATCGGCCCTTGAATTTCTAGTGAGTCGACCACCAAGTTCCTGTCGCGCTGACTCGGATCGGGATCTTTTTCGTTGTAATAGTCGTTGAGGAAGGAGACGCCGAACCTACGCGCTCCGCCTCGGAGTTTGGCACGGAATTCGTAGATCTTCGGGTCCGATTCGACGGCGGCGACCTCGACGGTCTTCACCGCCTTGCCGTCGACCACAAAGGCCATCTTGACCTGCTCAGGTCCCGCCTGCTGACCGAACACTCGGGCACGAAGGAGATACTCCCCGTCACGGGGGAAGGTATGTTGCACGGACAAGGCGGACTCGCTCGCGAGCGATCTGGCGAAATCGTTGTACGGCGACCCTCCCGCCGTGCTCGGCAGTTCCTCAGCTTCGTAAAGCTTAACCGGCCCGTTCGATGACCCTCGCCCCGCGACAATGGCTTGCTCGACGATCTTTTCGGCAGCGTCGAGATACTTTTCCATCAGGATGGGAGGCAATGTCAAGACGTCGCCAATGTTGTCGAAACCGTAGCCGACGTCGTCGGATGGAAATTCATCCGCCGCGTGAAAGTCGACCCCGAGCAGGTCGCGGATCGTGTTGTTATACTCCGACCGATTGAGCCTGCGAATGGTGACTCGACCGGGATCGTTCTGGCTCGTACAGTCGACTTTTGCGAGTGTCGACGTGATGAATGCCATAAATGCCGCAGCCTCGGCCTCTGAGGGTTGGAGCTTCTCCTCGGGAGGCATCTCGCCCGACTCGATGTAGTCCTTGATCAGAGTCCATGCTTTGCGATTCTTGACAATCGCCGACTCGTCCTTGAACGTCGTAAGATTCAGGTCGGCCTTCGGTTTGTCGCCACCGTGAC
>JAYVYS010000503.1:0-6113 GCA_043784005.1 Isosphaeraceae bacterium | reverse complement strand
CCCGGCAACTCCGCGTCACACCCATCACAGCGCGAACGACCGCGCAGGTTCTGCCTCCCGCACCTTGGACAACTCCGGCTTGATGACGGCTCGTCGTTCAAGAATGGGTTCCTCCGAGATTCAGACGCGAGAACTCCGTTCCGCCGAGAGCGAGACCACTCCCGCGTCGCGAAGGGCAGGCAAAACCACGTGCCCTTCACGGTAGAGAACGTTATAGGCACAAAACGGAATGACGTGACCGCTTGGTAAGACGTGATGGATACAGCACTTCATCAGTCGGCGGACGTCAAAATTATAGGCATCCAGAAACGACGTGATCGTGATTCGGAAAACGTCGGATTGAGAAAGTTGCTCGGCAAGCGCCTTCGCGAAGAAAGTGGAGGCGGCGGCCTCGATCGGGTCGGTCGAGACGTGACCATTTTGGTCCTGACCGCAGCCGACTCCACAACCGGCGACTTTGGCCAGATACTGCTCGATCAATTGTTTCGCGCGATTTCTGCTGAACAGAATTCCATTGGCAAGGATTTCCAGGTGTTTTCGCGCGTCGATGAATCGCGAAAGCGGAATGACTTTTTCGCCGTCCCGAAACGCATAAGTCAAGCTATGGCAATTCGGATGAGCACAGGGTAAAGGCATGAAATCGTCTTCAACAAAAATTCCGTCTGTCTGTTCGGCGATCGCCCGGATGACGTCGGGAAAGGTGACCCTTCGTTCGAGGTCTTCAGGAAGCACGTGTCTACCCGAGTACGTCGCCGGCTGAAAGCTTACCCCGGTGATCCAGGGTCGCTCAAGGCCGAATTTCACGATCGCACCGATCTCGTGATCGTTAACATCGGGCTGAAGTGTGCAAACGAGCGATGTCTTGATTCCGCGCTGGCCGAGAGCGTCAATCGCCTTCAATTTGGTGGTCACGAGGGGTTCACCTCGCAGAATCTTGGAGCTTTCCTCCGAGAAACCATCGAACTGGAAGTAGACCTCGACGCGATGTTTGAGTCGTTCGATGGCGTCGAGCATGTCCGTGTCGCGAGAGAGGCGGATGCCGTTGGTGTTGATCATGATCATGTCGATCGGCTGTGCGGCGGCGTATTCGAGGACGCGGAGAAAGTCCGGATGGATCGTGGGCTCGCCTCCCGAGAGTTGCAAGACCTCGGCTCGCCCTTCGACCGCGACCAGGCGATCGATCGACTTGACGCACTCCTCATAACTCAGGTGTGTTCCGCCCGGGCCGCTCGAAGAGAAGCACATCGGACAGTGCAAGTTGCACGAAGAGGTCATCTCGACAAGCCCGACGCACGTATGTTGTTCGTGCTCGGTGCAGAGTCCGCAGTCGTAGGGGCAGCCTTTATCAGGCTCGACACCGAATCGCGGGGGGATTTTGCCAGGCAGGCTGTATTCCATCTGGTCATACAGCGCCGCATCCGAACAGATGAAGTCCTCACGGACGCCGTGGGTGGGGCATCGTTTGCGGAAGTAGACGCGCTTACCTTTGGTGATGATCTTGGCGGGGACGAGTGCCAGGCACTCCGGGCAAAGGCTCTGCGTCATGCCGAGAAAGGTATGGTCGCGAAGCTGGGTCATTGGTCGGTCCTCGGAGAGCTGAGTTTTCTGTAATACCATATGAAGGCTGGACTTGCAATGAACCCACGATCCGTATACCCGCTTGCGTCGATTACCTTTGATCGCTTCAAATGCCGACTGACCTAGCCCGGTTGTGTCACTCGTTCCCTTCGCTTCGTCAGCCTCCAGACACAATCGGTTCACCGGATCGACTATGATGCGATTCGCCCATTGTCTCTGTAGGATTTACGGAATCAGGTCGTCGTGAAGTTGGCTCTTCGGTTGTCCTCGCCGATGAACGCGGAGGATTTTATTCATGATGCGTGTCCCAGCGATCAGCACGAGGATCGCCACGATCGTTCCCGCGGTGATGCCGATCCCGAAGCTGTTAGTCCCCGCGCCCGCCGCGAAACACGCCGCGAAAAAGGCGATCAAGACCGAGAAGGCGAAGACCCCGATTGCGCACAGGAGATGAATGATCCGCAACAGAACCCAGAGCGCCGAAGCGGGCGGCTCCGGGAGCGTTTCAGGGGCCTTATAAGGATTGTCCACCGGAACGGGGGGAGGTGCGAGCCAGGGTTCGTCGATGTCCGTTGTCGATTTCGACAAACTCGGCGCGCCGCAATGAGCACAGACCGCATCGAGCGACCCGATCTCGGCCCCGCATCGTTGGCAATGGGCGCGGAGGTTTTGAGAATTCTCCACTGGCTTTCTCCGGAATCGAGAACGCGTCGAAGGTCATCAACTCCATGTGGATCAAGCCTGAAACTGTGCCATGATTCCCCACGGAATCGCTTCGAAATCCCTTCCCAAACTCCCCTGCAAGTCGTGATCGGGTGCCGCGGATATTCCACTAGTTTGCAAAACAGGAAGTGATTTCAATCCTATTCCTAGGGTCGGCCTACGGCTGACCTGGTCTGATTCGGACCGACTCGCCCAACCAAGATTTCTGATGCTTGAGGCGGTTCTCATCCGCCTTCGCGTCCGCTTCCAGGCCCCAAGGTTTGGCGGGCTCTTTGGCGAATGTCGCATCAAGGCGCATCATGCGATCGCGTCGAGAGATCAATACGGAAACCTTGTCGCCGGGCCGGTAGTGCTCCATTCGATCGCGCCAGACTTCGGCACGAACGCGGTCATCGTCCATCGCGATGATCTCATCGCCGACGTTAAGGCCGGCTTCAAAGCCGGGGGTCCCTCGTTTTACTTGAGCGACAAGCAGCCTCCCGTTCTCCGCCTTGGTGCCAAGCCCTAGCCACGCCTTGACGGGGTCGCCCGGCTTCGCGGTTTTCTCCTCCTTGAACTTCAGTCCGAACCAATCCAGGGCGGCCGAGAAATCGAGTTCTTCCGTGGTTTCAAGGGCGTGTTGGAAGAACCCCGAGAGGTCCGTCCCTGCGACCTCGACAGCCGCCGCGCGGAACTCGGCGGGTGTATAGCCTTTTGCCCCTGAGTAGCGGGCATAGGCCAACCGCATCACGTCGTCGAGGCTTTTTTTGTCACTGGTGATCGCCCGGATTTTCGCGTCGAGCAAGAAGCCGACGATGGCCCCTTTGTTGTAGTAATCAACCCCTGTGTTCGGGGTGTTTTCGTCGCGACGATAGAACTTGATCCAGGTGTCGTACGACGAGGATTCGAGGGGCTGTACGAGGCGTCCGGGCGTCGTTTGCAAGACCGCGATCTCGCCGAACGATTCATCGGGGTCGGCTCCGGGACGGGTCCGAGGTCTTCCCGCGAGATACTCCTCGGTGGTGCAAAGCCCGGCGCGCCGGACGATCAGCCTGCCGTAATAGTCGGTCACCCCTTCCGCGAGCCAAAGGCTCTTGGTGGTCACCTCGTTTTCGTAGTCGAACGGGCCAAGCTCCACGGGCCGCAGCCGCTTGACATTCCAGGTGTGGAAGAATTCATGGCTCACCAGATCTAGCCAGTTCAGATAGGCCTTGCGCGTTCGAGTCGCCCAGCGTGTCGACATTAAGACCGTGGAATTCTTGTGCTCAAGGCCGCCGCCAAATTCGGTCAAGAGGTTCAGAAAAACGTACTTATCGTACGGAAACGAACCCCAGAACTCACGTTGAGCGCGGACGATCTTCTCGACGTCGCGTGCCGATCGTGGCCCATCCCAGATGCCGCCCTCGCCTTCATTCACAAGCAGATGCTTCTTGCCGTCAACGTCGAACTCATAAACCTTGGGATTTCCCACGTAGATGGGGCAGTCGATGAGCGTGTCATAATCTGGAGCAAGATAATGGTGAGGCTTGCCGTCGGGAGCGTCGGGAAGCCCTGTGTACGATCCTTTCCAACTCGGGGGCGGAACAAGTGTCACCTCGTGCGGGCTCGAACCTTGATCAACGGGGGTCAAATAGAGCGACGCCCCATTAATGAGGGCGAAGCCGGCGTCGATCCAGCTTGTCTGCACGCCCATTTCATGGCAATAAACCCGATAGGAAAGCGTGACGGGCGTTCCTCCCGTCTTTAAAGCCCATCGGTTTTTGCGCACTTTCGTTGCGGCCAACGTCTTGCCGTCAGGAGAATGCGCGGTGAGATTCTCCACGTGTCGACTGTATTCGCGAACGAGATACGATCCGGGGGTCCAGATGGGGAGCATCAGGACGAGGTCGTCGCCGTTTGCTGGAAAGGTTGCCTCGACCTCGACATAGTGAGTTTGAGGTGCGGGGAACTTCAAGGTGTAGAGGATGGGTTCGGCCGCGAGAAGCGGACTAACCAAGACCCCGGTGCAAAGTAATGGTGCGACCAGCGAGAACAATCGAGAGGCCATCGAAACCTCGGTAGGCATGGTTCAGACATGTGGGTGAAAGGCCCGATCCGGAGAGAGCGGAGGTTGGATAGTAACCGATGGTTGCGACGAAGTGTGAGTCAAGCTTTTTTGCTGAAGGGGACAATAAGATCTCTGGAGAAACGAAAAACGCCCGCGACCCGCGGAGAGACGGGGACCGAAGGCGTTATTTATGTTTTACCAAGCCCGTGCTTCGGGCATCGGTCGGAACGGACCGGCGTGGAAGAGGTCACTTATCCCAGACAAACCCACGACGTGCCATGCGTGTGCGGACCTCGTCGATCACGTCACGACTGGCAATGCTGAACGAGACCGACAAATCGGCCTGATCCAGCGCGTTGTGATGGGAGCGATTCCCGCCCCATGATTCTTCGACCCCTGCGGAATACGCCCGAACTGGTGCCTTGACAGTCAACGGAAACGACATTTCGCCCTCTCTAAACCTGGTGACCCACACCCATCATGGGTCAGACACGGGTTCCTTCCCCGGCGGAGCGGGCAGCTTCAAGATCGATCCGCGCCCATTGATGCGGAACGGTTCCTCAAAGTCACCACAACACCACGGTCCACCCCCCGGGGGTGGGCCGATTCGACAACGGTACAACTCAAAGGACCGATCGATACGCCGACCCGGCCTTCAACCTGACAATCGCCCCGATGTTGCCGAGAGGCGACACCCCTCGGCCGCTCCTGACAGAGATGACCTCCCACGGCCCCCCGCGGACAGCCAGCGCCCTGTCAATGTCAACCGAATCCTACCTCAAAAACGATCGAAAGGAGATGTTGTGACCAACTCTCCCCCAAACCTGGGTAAGTTAGTCTCTCTTTAGTTAAAGGGACGCGAACTCTCCCTTGAATAGGATACGTCGGCTTGTTCGCGATTGGCCAATAGGTTTGTTGGAAAAATCCTCTGGATTTTCCGAATGTGCCTGATTCACCACGTTGTCAGGTTGGACGGGCGGGCGGGAACTCGCAGAGGGGGATGCTCGTCGTCGGCTCTTCCAGGACTTCCGCGAGCGTCGATGAACCGAACGCCCGCTCCACCGAGGCCAAGGCATCGTCGAGCCGACGATGAAGCGGGCAGAGGCGCACCCCGTGCGACTCAAGTCCCAGCGGACACTCGCGGATGCGTTCGATCGGTTCGACGGCGTTTACCACTTCAAGGATCGTCAGTGAAGACGGAGGTTTTACCAACGTCATGCCACCGCCAATCCCCCGCTGAGAATGCACGACACCGGTGCGCACCAACCCTTGAAGCACCTTGGAAAGATAGGCCCTCGGCACTTTGGTCGCCGTCGCGATCTGCTGAGTTGTTTTCGGGTTGGGAGTTTGACTCGCGAGGTAGACGACCGCCCGCAACGCATATTCCACCGTCTGAGAGATCATCCTCGCACCACACCATTCTAAAATTCGACCTTGACATCCAGAATCGAAACCGTAAATAGTAATATTGGACAAGATGATCCAATTGTCCTTGCCTCGGCCTCCGAGGTCAAGAGGTCCTGGTCGATCGCTGTCGATGTTTGCAAGTGAGCCCGTGGTTTCTGGAGAAATGACGATGCGTCAGATCGACGAAGAACGGCTTGAGACGGACCTGAGTTACCGATTCGGCTACCTGGTGGAGTTCATGGGATTTGGTGCCGAGGATATCGACGCGATTCACGCATCGGCCCCGGCGCTGGCACCATTGGTTCCGACCCTGGTTGACGCGGTTTACGAGAAGCTCCATTCCTACACCGCCACCTGGCGTCATTTTGTTCCGAGGCAG
>JAYVYS010000502.1:0-8822 GCA_043784005.1 Isosphaeraceae bacterium | reverse complement strand
TCGGCGAGGTGGAGCGGTCCAAGTTGAAACGGGCTCGATCCCATCCATTCGGCCCAAGGGCGCTCGACGCCGATGGTGAATTGCGCTTGAGGGTCGGCCTGGCGGGCGACTTGAATGGCACGCGCGGCGATCCGGATTTGCTCTTCTTCGGTAAGGCCAAGAAAATCGACGCTCGCGGGCCGGTGGACAAGGTGCCAGAGCGGAATCTTGCCCCGATAACGTTGGAGAACTTGTCGCACCAGATCCACCACGAGTCCGAGAATCGTCTCGAAATCGCCCTCCCAGAGCCAGATCCAGTCCGGCAAGGCGCCGGGCCGAAATTCGAGGAGCGGGCCGGCTTGAACTGCGATGTTGTGTTTCTTGCACCAGGCGATCTGGGCGTCGAGCTCGTCAAAACGGAACTGCCCCTCGGTGGGAGCGAGTGTTCGCCATGGGCAGGCGAGGCGCGCCGTGTTGAAGGTCTGACCAAAGTCGGCCGCCCAGAACGCGAATTTCGGATCGCCTTCCAGTGCGGCGGCAAACTGGGTCGGGAGCTTGGTCGTTGCCGACAATCTTGTTTGTAGGACCTGGCTGGTGTAGGTTTCGGTCAAGAGGTCGCCGGACTCGAAGGCGAACGCCAGCGATTCCTGTGCGGCGGCAAACGATTCGCTCGCTTTGTCTGCCGAGGTTGCCGCGCGGATGAAGCTCGACTGAGCCTTCGCGAGAATGCCTTCGAGCTGAGCCGGGGCGCGCAACCCCATCTGCCGCCAGTCGGCGAGTTGATTACGAACGTCGTTGAGCTTTCCTCTCGCAAGTTCCACGGCGAGGTTATAAGGCTCGCGACGTTCGGCCAGCGTGGCGGTTCCGACAATCGGCGTGCCATATCCGGGGACCGGCCAGGGAACAAACAGGCGACCACTTTCGCCGACATCCCTGTGGCAAAACATCACCCCTTGTCGAAACTCGACATTGAGGCGTGTGGGAGTGCGATCGAGGCCCGTGACATAAGCCTTGCGAAGGTCGCCCAACCGGCTCGCCGCAGCGGGCGAGGTTACCTGAAATTTGAGGACACCCATGCGATACAGCCGGACCTCTGATCTGGGACGCGAGGCTCTTCCTTCACTTGGCTCGACCCACTCCCACGCTTCCGTGGTTTTGAAAGCCAGCCCGACTTTCTGTGCTTTCGATAGAAATCCACCTCATCATCGACAACATGGCCTCGCCTCTCAAGGAACGAGGCGCGAATCGCGAAGACGGATTTGCAGGTCGTTCCAGACTTCCGGATTGACAAGGTGAGCAGGTCGTCGGCCGTCCAGAACAGCCGCAAGATTCTCCGCCGCGATTCGACTCATGGCGGCACGGGTCGCGTGGGTCGCGCTTCCGAGGTGTGGCAGCAGTAATGTGTTCGGGCAGTCCGCCAGACCCGCGACTATTCTCGGCTCATCCTCGTAGACGTCAAGACCGGCTCCGGCGATCGTGCCGTCGCGTAGCGATGTCACGAGTGCGGCTTCATCCACCACCGCCCCTCTTGCCGTGTTGATCAAGTAAGCTGTGGGTTTCATCTTTCCAAGGGCCGAAGCGTCGATGATATGTCGCGTCTCGTTCGAAAGAGGCAAGTGAATACTGACAAAATCACTCTGCGCAAGAAGCGAATCGAGTGAAACATGGGTTGCACCGAGGGCTTCGAGGTCGGGACTTGGCCGTCGGCCATGGTAGAGGAGCGTCATTTTGAAGCCTTTGGCACGTTCAGCCACGGCAGCGGCGATACGCCCGGGTCCGACAAGACCGAGGGTCCGCCCTGTCACATCCCCGCCGAGCATGTACATCGGTCCCCAACCGGGGAAGGCATCGGCCCGCATCACACGGTCACCCTCAGCGACGCGGCGGGCGACTCCGAGGATCAACGCCCAGGTCAGATCGGCGGTGGCCTCAGTCAAGACGCCGGGGGTGTTTGTGACGGCGATCCCCAACTTCGTCGCCGCGGCGACATCGATATTGTTGTAGCCGACCGCCATGTTGGAGAAGATCCGGCAGCCTTTCGCGGCCTCGAGCACGGAAGCGTCGACTCGATCGGTCAGTAGACAAAGGACGGCATCGCATCCCTTGACGGCGGCTCGAAGCGCTTCGACCGAAAGGATACCATCGACCGTGTTGGCCGCGACGGACCCCGCCGCATTTCGGACCAACGTGGGGCCGGGCTCGGGGATGGGCTGCGTGATGAAGACACGTCCGGGCACGTGGCGGATTCCTGATTTTTCGGAGAGGAGTCGAGGAGAAGGAGAAAGATTTTTTAGTTTAGCCGGGGGTGCTACCGGTGAACAGCCAGAGCCGGATAAGTCGTTTCGAGAAGGGTGGTTCTCATGGTCCACTCAACCAGTCGGCCTCGCGAAGGTGGCGACGAGCGCTCTGGCGGTGCGCAGTCCGTCAACCGCCGCGCTGACGATTCCTCCCGCGTAACCTGCCCCCTCGCCGCAAGGGTAAAGGCCCGCGACCGTGGGACTCTGGCGGGTGGCCGGGTCGCGAGGGATTCGCACTGGGGAGCTTCCGCGAGATTCCGGGCCGGTGAGAGTGGCATCTTTGAGAAAAAGGCCTTGAAACCGCCGGTCCATGATGGGCAAGCCGCGTTCAAGAGTCTCGGACACGATCGGTGGTAAGATCGTGCCGAGGTCCATGCTCGCCGTTCCTCTCGGATAACTGCTGGGAAGTTTGCCTCGGCTCGCTCTGGCCGACAAGAAGTCGTGCGCCCACTGGATCGGCGCGTCGTACTGACGGCGTCCCGCCAGATACGCGAGGCGCTCGGCCTTCTGTTGGAAATGGACTCCCGCGAGTGGGTGGGTGCTGCCAGTGTCACCCGGCTCGATCGTCACGACAAGCCCGCTGTTGGCAAAGGGCGAGTCGTGGCGGCTCTGGCTCATCCCATTTGTGCAAAAGTAGCCGGGTTCGGAAACGCTAGGCATCACATACCCGCCGGCGCACATGCAAAACGTGAACAGATCTCGCGTGCCGCCGTGTGCCGTCAGGTTATAGTCCGCCGCGCCGAGGGCGGGGTGCTCGGCGTTGTTTCCGTAACGTGCGAGATTAATTTGTCCCTGCGGTTGTTCGATTCGGACGCCGAGTTGAAAGGCTTTGGCTTCGAGAGGAACACCGCGCCGAAGGAGCATGCCGTAAGTGTCTCGGGCGCTGTGGCCGACCGCGAGAATCGCGACATCGGCGTCGATTTTTCCGGAGCTTGTTCCGAGCCCGCGCAGATGGCCGTCGGCGATCTCAAGATCTTCGACCCGGCAGGAGAATCGGACTTCACCGCCGAGTTGTTCGAGCTTTCGCCGGAGTGTCCGCACAATGAGCGGAAGCCGGTTCGATCCCAAATGCGGGCGCTGTTCGTACAGAATGGAGGGCTTTCCGTGGCACTCCGCGAGGATTTCGAGGACGCGCAGAATATCAGGCCCGGTGTTTCGACTGGTCAGCTTGCCGTCGGAGAAAGTCCCGGCTCCCCCTTCTCCAAAGAGGTAATTGCTCTCAGGGTCGAGAGGTCCTCCCGAGTCGAATTTACGGACATCGGCGACGCGATCTTTGACCTCCCGCCCGCGTTCCAGAATCAACGGTTGATATCCGTTCAGTGCAAGCAAGTAGCCGGCGAACAGCCCCGCGGGTCCCGCGCCGATGATCACGGGACGACGTTTCAGAGAAATTTCGCCGCGTTCCGGCCATTCGAAGTTTTTCGCCTCGAATCGCTCAATGTCAGCGCCTCGGACAAGCTTGGCGACCTTGTCTTCGGTTTCCGGAATCTCGACCTCGGCGGCATAGACGAAATGAAGGTCGTCATGCCTGCGCGCATCAAGGCTCTTCCGAAGAATGCGCCAGTGCGCGATGTCCGAGGCCTCGACTCCGAGTCTCGCCGAGAGTTTCTCGGAGAGCAGGGCTTCGGGTTCGTCGAGTTCGAGACGGAGGTTGGCGACTTTCAGAGACATGGCGCCCATCAGCAAGATGTTGCGGGGTTTCGCTCATTTTTCGGGGAATGCGTCGCGATGCGAGGCGCGCGGTCAAACCTTCATTTCGCCAACGGCCCGAAGCAGATCAGCGTGATGTCGTCGGTTTGCGAGTGACCGGCGGAATACTCTCGAATCTCTTGAAGAATGGCCCGGCCCACGGCTTCGGGGCTTCCCGAGGACTCGGCCACGCGCTTGAGGAGCCTGCGGTTGTCTCGGTAGTCGTATAACTCTTCGCTCGGACTCCGCGAATCGGGAACTCCATCCGAGTAAACGACCACCACATCGCCGGGGTTCAGCGAGATCTCGATTTGCTTGTACGCCGAGTCGGGCATGATGCCGAGCGGAAAGCCCCCGATCTCTTCGCCAACCTCCTCAACCTTGCCGTTCGCTCTGCGGACGATCACGGGAAGGTGCCCCGCGGAAGCGAGCGTAAGGCGATGATTCACGAAATCGAGGATGCTCAAGCTCAGGGTGATGAATTTCTCTTCAATTCCCGCGTCGCACAGCAACGTATTCAGCTCGTTCGCGGCGGGGCCGGGTGCGTTTTCGGTCAAGATGCAATATCGCGTGTCTCCAGAGAATTTCGCCATCATCAAGGCCGCGGCGACCCCTTTGCCCGAGACGTCCCCAAGCGCGACGGCCAGACGATTTTGCGGGAGCGTCACGAAGTCGTAATAGTCTCCGCCGACCTCATAGGTCGGGTGATAATGTGAGAAGAACTCGTAGCCGGGAATCTTGGGAACCGACTGCGGAAGGAATCGCTTTTGCACGGTCTCCGCCAGCTTCAGGTCACGAGTGAGCCGATCGCCCGCCAGCAAGGACTCGTGCATCGCCGCGTTCTGAATCGCGATCGCGGCCTGCCCCGCCACAACGTCCACAACGTCCAGGTCGTCTTGATGAAACTGGTGGCGATCGCTGGTATCGAGTTGAAGGATTCCGAGTGCCTGACCATCAGGGGTCAGAAGCGGTACACACATCACCGAACGGATTTTGAGGTCGGCGATGGAAGCACTTGTCGGCAGATTCTTATCGTTGCCGGCATCCTTGCTCAGGACCGATTTCTTCTGGCCGAGAACCTGATTGACCAGAGAGCGGCTGATGCTCATCGGGATCTCATCCTCGGGGATCGTGCCCGAGAAGGGTGTCCGGCGATTCGGTCGATAGCGGAATGCTTTGCGGACCAGTTTCTTCGATTCAGGATCGATCAGGACGAGAAAGAGTCGTTCGGCCTGCGGGAACAGTTCCATCAGCGAATCGAGAATTTTGGGAGCGACCGAGTCGATCCGAAGTTCGCTGGAGAGATTGCGGGCGATTTCGAGAATCGCCTTGAGCTTGATCTCGGGACGCACGACGCTAGCCAGGGCGCTAGAGCGCGAGGCGTCTAGGGTGTGCATATTGGGGTCGTCGAAGGTGTCTCCCTCGGTGACGACCATCACGTTGCCCTCGGGCTTGGGGCCGGAGTCTTTCGGAGGTGCCACCGCGTAATAGACGAACTCGACGTCGCAGATATTGATCTTGTCGCCCGTCTTCAACGGGTGATCCCGGCTGGATTCGATCGCGACGTTGTTGACAAGTGTATGATTCTTGGATTTGAGGTCGAGAAGGAAATAGTTGTTGCCAATTTTCTTGATCTCAGCGTGACGCCGGCTGATACCGGTGGGGTCGAGAATGATATGGCATTCGGGAGCCCGGCCTATCAGTGTCACTTCACTCTTGAGTTCGATCAACTGGCCGGACGCTTCACCGGTCACCCGTTTCAACATCGCCATGCGCCGTGCTCCGAGTCGTCAAACGGGTCGAGGAACGTGCCCGAAGTCCAGTTGAGAACGAGAAAACAATGAGATCAAGACACCTTACGACGATTCATCGTCGAGGAAGGATTCGGCTTCAACAAACTCTAACTTCAAGGAGCAGGAGATGTCGAGGACGCATCCGAATCGCCAGTTTTCGGCAAGGCGCGCTTTGAGGCGGCCCCATTGTTTTTTGGACCGTTGCGACGAAGGACTCCTCCCGCGCGTTCCGATTGCATCAGCTTGGAAAGCAGCGATTGACGAATTTTTTGGAGGCTGTCGCGAGCGAGCTTGTATTTTGCCTCCACGTTCGGACGGTTCGCGATTTCCTCAGCCTCGTCGATCGCTTCCAAACCTAGTTCGAGGAGCGCGGGGTCACTTAGATTTTGGGGGTTCGCTTTACTGTTGAAGGCTTCAATGACCCCTTCGAGGTCATCATTCAGTGCGTATACGCCGGCGCGGATCACTTCGGCCAGCTCTTTCTCTCGTGTCTGGGCTCCCTCCCAGCTTTCGATTTCTCCGGCGAGGATCTGGAGTCGATCGGCGTCGTTTCGCGTCAAAAGATGGCGGGCGAGCTGGGTATAACTTCGGGCGGCCCATTCTCGAGAAGTCGGCCAGTGGCCGGAGACCGCGAGCCATGCCGCCTCACGCTGCTCCAACGGCGCGCGAAGCTGGGCATAGTGGAACTGGGCCTCGGGAGTCGCCGCTTTGGGAATACGCTCCCAGTTGCGATCGATCCACAATCCCGGCATGCTCCGGCTCTTTCCCGCTCCGGCAGGTTCGGCCGCGAAGAGCAGGTCGGCGGGACGTTGAACCCAACCGAAAACCGCGCCCAGGAGAATCGAGGCCGCGAGGATACCGATTTTCGACCCGACGCCAAATCGTGTCGCGGGGCTCGGGTCCGCGGGGGATGTTTGACTCGTTGTGATCGCCGAAGGCGACACGGCGAGAACTCCGGCGGCGGGAAGCGATGTTGCCGTGATGCCGGGGAGATCATTCATGGGTTGGAGGCCCGAAGGCGCATGCATGGCCTCACGAACCCTGGCGATGTCGCGTAGGAGTTCGGCTGCCGTTTGGTAGCGGTCGGCGGGCGCTTTCGCCAGTAACTTCATCACAAGCCGTTCGAGTTCCGCAGGGATGTCGGGACGGTGGACGCTGATGCTCGGCGGGACCTCGCGGACATGCTTGAGAGCCACGACGAGTGCGGTTTCGCCCCGAAAAGGTGTCATCCCCGTGAGCATGTAATAGAACGTCGCACCCAGAGAGTAGAGGTCGCTCCGGTGATCGACGGCGAGGCCTTGAGCTTGCTCGGGGCTCATGTAGGCGGGAGTTCCCATCGTCACGCCGGGCTGAGTCAAGTCGAGGGGACTCGCGTCGAGATCACGACAAAGCCCGAAATCGGCGATCTTCACTTGCCCTTTCTTGGTCAGGAGCAGATTCTCGGGTTTGATGTCACGGTGGATCAATCCTAGCTCTCCCGCGACCCCCACGCCGACGGCGGCTTGCCTCATGATCGAGAGGGCCAACGGATAGTCGAGCGCCCCTTTTTTTGTCACATAATCGCGCAGGTTCGTTCCGGGAACGTATTCCATCGAAATGAATCGGACACCGTCTTCGAGTCCGAGTGCGTAAATGTGAACGATATTCGGGTGATTCAGCTTTGCGACGGCGGTGGCTTCCGCTTCGAAACGGCTCAGATAATTTTGCTTGGCGAGCAACTCGGGGCGAAGGACCTTGAGCGCGACCGGCCGATTCAAGCTCGTCTGCCGCGCCAAGTAAACTTCGCCCATCCCCCCACGTCCAAGTAATCGTTCCACCTGATAGTCACCGAGAGTGACGCCGGTAAGGTCGCGTAGGGGATGCGCGATGGCCCACGCGGCGGTGTCCAGATAGGACGCCGAGGTGGGAGAAGCAGGACGGGGTTCCTCCGACTGGCTCATGGCGCACCCAGAACCTCAGGCAAATGTTCGAATAGCTTTGGCAAATGTTCGAATAGCTTTACGCGGGCTCTCATCTGCTGCGATTTCGCTCGCGTTTTCTTGCCGGGTTCTTCTTGAACTTTAGTCTACGTTAACTTCATGGCCATCGCAAAGGGGCGACACGGAGGTCGCTTGAGGATATCCAGGCTCGATCCCTGGTCCCCTCTGTGTTACAGTGCCATGGAGTGGTTGAAAGTCCCCTTCGATAAGATGTTTTCAGGTCACGTCTCGTACCGTTTCGGAGCACTGGCCATGACGATCTTCGAGGGTGGTAGGGTCCGACTCGCGGTCGCGGCAACTTTGGCGGCGACCATTCTGGGCCTTGGAACCGTCCGTGCCCAGCGGCTCGCCGGGGCGAGAGACAACGCGAATCCAGACGCTAACAACCCGCTTCGTTCCGCCATCGATCAGGGACCAATGGATCTCCCCCCCGTCCCGCCGCGAGGTGCCTGGGGCGAGGTCATCATGGCCAATTCCAAGTGGATGGTGATTCAGAATCACGAGGGGCAGCAATTCCCGATCGCCAATGACTCCGTGGCGCAATTCCTCGTCCGTTGGCCAACCTCCCTCGATCAGTTGACCCCCGCCACAGTGGTCGAAGCGATCGGTCAGGATGTCGGCAACAATTCGATGAGGACCGACCACGTCGACGTCTTCGAAGGGCCAGACAGAGCCTTGGTTCAGGCGACCTTCGCCAGTCTTCTGCCGAACAACCGCGTGGTCACCACGATCGACCCCGGGTTCAACCGATTCATGAACGGGTTCGACATCGGCGCGCAAAATTTGCTCTACGGCTGGGCCTATCCCCTCGATAATGCGGGGCCGATCGCCAATGGCATCCCCGGTCGGCTTCACGTCGTCGGCAACGCTGTCAGCGTTAATCCCTTCCTACGCATCAGCGTTCTCGGGACCAATTTCGCGACGGTACTGCCCGACGAGGCGGGTGGGATGTCCGTCACGCAGATGACCCGAGGAGATACGTCATTTGCCGAGAAAGGCGACCTCGTCTTTCTCATGCCGACGGAATTGACGCCGAGGACGGTCGTCCTCTCGCAGGTCGTACTCTACAAGAAGATCGCGTTGCG
>JAYVYS010000501.1:0-11217 GCA_043784005.1 Isosphaeraceae bacterium | reverse complement strand
CTCGACCGATTGTCGAGCCTGGCCTGTTTCTTCTCAAGTGATGGCCGCACGCATTGGACCCTCGGAATCAAGAACTTGCCCAAGTTGTCCGCGAACATTGGCGACGCTGAAGTCAACTATCCCGGCGGGTGGTGGCCCCGTTCGTTTATGGGGTTAAGCACAGGTCGCCGGGCTGAGGCCGTTTAAGAAACGCCTTCAGGATCTTCCATCATCTCCAAGCCCCGGGACCTGATATCAGGTCCCGGGGCTTTTTTTGTTGGTTTCACACAGGTAGGTGCGGTTGTAAGCAAGGAAATGAGGTGGCCGACGGGGTGTGAAGGCGCGGGGGTCGCGCCAACCCTGAGGGTCTTTGGGGAATGAACCGGCGAGGCGAAGTGAGACGCGGTTCTTGGAACCCGTCGAGAGCTTTGATCGTCGGCGGTGAGGAGGCGGGATACCGTGATCGTCGTCATGAAATCCGATGCAACAGCCGAGCAAATCGGGCATATGGCCACACATATCGCCTCGCTCGGAATGACGCCTCAAATCATCAAGGGAACGCACCAGACGGTCATCGCCGCGCTTGGCGAGGAACGGCCAGGACTGACCGAGGCACTCGAACCGGGCGAGGGCGTGGAAAAAGTCCTACCGATCATGGCCCCTTACAAGCGGGCCTCGTCGGAATTGACCTCGGAACGCACCGTGGTGCGTGCCCGAGGTCTGGTCGTGGGGGGAACAAAAGTGGCGGTGATCGCCGGCCCGTGTTCCGTCGAGAGTGAGGAGCAGATCGTCGCTCTCGCCAAGAAGCTGAAGGCCCTGGGTGCGACCGGCCTTCGGGGCGGGGCGTTCAAACCGAGAACCAGCCCTTATAGCTTCCAGGGTCATAAAGAGGCTGGCCTCAAGATGCTGGCCGTCGCCCGGCAAGAGACCGGCCTGGCGATCGTCACCGAGGTCATGGCGCCGGAGCACGTTCCGATGGTCGCCGAATATGCCGACGTTTTGCAAATCGGTGCCCGCAATATGCAAAACTACCAGCTTTTGCAGGCGGTGGGCGACTCGGGAAAACCCGCCATGCTCAAGCGTGGCATGAGCGCGACGATCGAGGAGTTTTTGCTCGCGGCCGAATACATCCTCGACCGAGGAAATCCGAACGTCATGCTATGTGAACGCGGAATTCGGACTTATGAAGACCACACCCGATTCACCCTGCCGCTCGCGACCGTGCCCTACCTGCAAGAGAAGAGCCATCTCCCCGTCGTCGTCGACCCCTCGCACGGCACGGGTAAGGCGCGCCTGGTCGTGCCCATGTGCAAAGCCTCGGTGGCCTGCGGTGCCGATGCCTTAATCGTCGAGGTTCACGACGACCCCGAGCATGCGGTGAGCGACGGCTCGCAGACGATCACGCCCGCCGCATTCGCCCAGATGATGGAACAATGCCGGCGAATCGCTGAGGCCGTCGACCGGACCATGTGATCGTGAGCAAAGAAAGAGCCAATCCGCATGGGAGTGTGTCTCGTGCGGGTCCGGGTCAAGGCTCGTTTTCCGCGGTGGACGACGGGTAGGACATGAGAATGAGTAGAGCGAGGAAATCGTAGATTCCGTGTGCGACCATAACACTAAGCAGGTTGCCAGTCACGAGCCAGACCACTCCGAGATAAGCCCCAAGCAATGTTGCGACGACGACATAGGTCATCGACACGGGATGCATCAATCCAAACAAGACTGCCGCTGCGCTCGCGCCCGCCCAGGGGCCGAAAAATAGCGAAAGACCGCCCTGAATCAAGCCTCGAAAGAGCATCTCCTCGCCGACACCCGCCGCGACGGAGATCAGCAAATAATCGCTCCATCGACACTCCTTCAGGAGCGGAGCGAGCTCGCGATCGAAAAACGTCCTGATCCGCGCCATGGGACCGATGGGCCACCGAAGTGTCACCGCGAGAAAGATCAACATTGGCAACGCGGCGGCGATACCCGCGACGATCGCGTTTCCACTCCAGGAGAAATTGTTAAGCGGGCTATAGCCGAAGCACCAACCAATGAGCAGCGAAGTGGGAGCGAGTCCCGCTTCGAGAAGGACGAAGAACACAAACGGGCGCAACCCGTCGTCTTCGTCATCCCTCCCATCATCCCGTTCGCCTTCCGAACCTGGATCCACGTCTTCGCAAGCTTTCATCAAGGGAGATTCGCCACGAGCAGCCAGGCGTCGGATCATTTCATCATTTCTGACACTTATGTACTGAAATGATCTAAAAAATTCAAGAGTGCGACGTGCGTATCGGAATGCATTTCTAGGCAAGCATGCCGTGATATGTAATAATAAGCATATTCGGGACTGAGTCACGTCGCGGTCGGAATCGCATTTTTTCAAGGCGTGACATCTAAAGGATTCGACAATCGCTCCACGGCCACCGCGGTAAGTTCGCCTCGAAAGGTTGTGACGGCCTGGCCGGAAAGTTCGATGCGATCGCCGCGAACGCCGATTTTCAGCACACCTCCGCGCGGCGAGGCCTGGTAGGCCACGAGATCGGTTTTGCCAAGTCGCTCGCCCCAAAACGGTCCGAGGCAGCAATGGGCCGAGCCGCAGACAGGGTCTTCATCGATACCGACTCTGGGGGCGAAGAAGCGAGAAACGAAGTCGAATCCGGGAGTCGTTGCCGGTCCCGTGACAATCACGCCGCGTACCGGCACGACGGACATCTTGCCGACCGCCGGCACCAACATGCGCACCGCTTCTTCGCTTTCGAGCTCGACAAGCAGGTCATACTTGCTGTAGGCCGCGTAGAGGACAGGGTGCCCGACGATCTCAGCCACCGCGATCGGGTCCGCGACGTTCTCGGGCATCACCGGAGTGGCGGGAAAATCAAGCGTGATCCAACCCTTGCTAAGGGTAGCGGAAAGCAACCCGCTTTTCGTTTCGAACCTCGCGGGCAGATCGGGTTCCAGATGCCCTTCCGTCCAGAGAGCGTGGGCCGAGGCGAGTGTCGCATGGCCGCAGAGATCGACTTCGATTAGCGGAGTAAACCACCTGAGCTGGTAAATGCCTGGCGAAGTACCGGGCTCATGGTACAGGAACGCCGTCTCCGAGAGGTTCATCTCTCGGGCAACGGCCTGCATCCATTCCTCTTCCCGAGGGCTCCCCATCACGCAAACCGCCGCGGGGTTACCCGAAAACGGGCGATCCGTGAAAGCGTCCACCTGGATGATCATCTGTCCCATTTCGTAGAGGCTCCGATTTTGCCGACTCGGGTGCGTCTGAATTCCAGATTAAACCATACCTCCATGCAAATCGGAGGGCGGATCAAGAGAAATCCAAAGTTCCTCTTGTCCGCAGGACACTTCGGGACCGGACCGCGTTCGTTCTTCATGGTTAGAGCGACAGATCACGGCTTATTGCGCCGATTCGTTTTTCTTCGATCGCTTCGAAATCCAAAAGGCCCGAGAATCTCAGGCCTTTTGTCGGGCGGGATAATTCTTTTTTCGCGCCTACCGACTGAGTGTGGCGATATTGGGAACGTCCGCCAAGCTGATCATCCCTTGATGAATTCCATTCCGGCGTACAATGTAGAATTGGACGTTCTGAGACTGGGAAGTCTCCGGCTGTCGAAGAATGAACAAAACGTTGTCGGGTCGGATCGTTTCCCAGTGTCTGACACCGACGTTCATCCCGACGAGGATGTCCCCTTTCTGGATTTTCGCGGTATCCGCCGCGCTTCCAGGATTAACAGCCTGAATGTACAAGCCGCCTCGAAGCTTGGGCGATGCGGCCACGACATACTCCGGGGCGACCGGCGTGGTCTTCAGTCCGAGAACTCGCCAGACTTGTTCGGCCGCGTCTACGGTGGTGGTGCGGGGGACAGGTTTCACATCCAGCGCGATCGCCTGATCCTGGCCGGCTCGACGAATCTGGATACGAGTCGGTCGACCCGGAGCCGCGTCAAGAAGCCCTCGTTCAATATCAAGAGGGGTCAGCACTTGGAGGTCGCCAACCCGCATCACCTGGTCACCCGGCTTGAAACCCGCAACCTCGGCCGGGCTTCCGACCTGAACATCCGAGAGGACCACAGTGCGAACCTGTGCCGCGTTTCGCAATTCGTCCGCCACAAGACCATGCCAGAGCGACGCCAGGCGTCGAGTGCTCATCATGTCATAGGCGACTTTCTTGACGTCGTCGATCGGCAACGCGAAACCGATCCCCTGGGCACCCGCACGAACCGCCACATTGATACCGATCAATTCCCCTTCGATATTGACGAGCGGTCCGCCCGAGTTACCAGGATTGATGCATGCGTCGGTCTGGATCAAATTACGATAGACTTGCTCATCAGAGAGTGTCACATTTCGTTTAATGGCACTGATGATTCCGACCGAGACCGTATTTTCATATCCGAACGCATTGCCGATCGTGATCACCGACTCTCCGACCATCAGATCCGACGACGACCCGATCGCGATCGCTGGTAACATTCGCCCGGCTTCGACCTTCACCATCGCCAGATCCATCTGCTCGTCAAACTGAAGCACCTTGCCGGGGTAGACCGCTCCGTCGGAAAGATGAACTTCGATCCCTTGAACTTTATCAACCACGTGATGATTCGTGAGGATATAACCTCGTCCGTCGATGATCACGCCCGTTCCCATGCCGCTGACTCGCGGTCGAGAGTTTTCCTCCGCGGTGAACGGCCACCGACTCGACGACGAGGCTTTCTTCTCACTCGATATGCTGACAACGCTCGGCTGGACTTTCTGCACCGCCTCGACAACCGGCGTCCGACGTTGGGCCTGTCCCGCCCGCGCACTTGGGGGACCAGCCGGAGCCAGCACGGCGATGGCCAGACCCAGGAACGCCGCGGTCCCGACGCGTAACCGTTTTATTCGCATCCGAGGCTGTGGCACGGTGGTGGTCCCCTCTCTGGGATGATCCGGCCGCCCTGGATTGATCGTTTACCGATCGAGAACGCACTTAAGTCAACTCAGCGTATTGTGCCGAGATAACCAAGCTGTCCCGACCCGTTACCGACCACTCCCGCGTTTGGCCCTTGTGACGTCGACCCAAGCCCTGTAGTGGCTGGCTTCCGACCTGCTTTGAATCGGTTACCTCACTTCACAGCTTGAGGGTCAACCACCGCTTTTAACCTATCTTTCCCAGACTCTGTAATGACCCGAAAAACCATTCCATCTTAACAGGATTTCAAAAATCAAGACTCAAGTCTCGTCCCTTTGCTCTTTGCGATGAATCCCTTCAGAGATAGGCTGGTCTGCTGAGTCCTAAGTCTCAACAAAGCAATGCAATAGGATATCCAATGAAGTCTCCCGTCGATCGCGAGATGAGCACGGCAAGCGGGGAGGACGGGTTGACGACCACCGATCCGAGCTTGTAGGGTTTACCAAGTCACGAACGACCGAGTTCTCGCGTTATCATTCGCAGACTACTTTGACAGAGAGGTTGCTTCGGGATGGCTGAGAAATCGCCCCGCCGACGGATGCTCGAGCAAAGCCTGTCGGAAGACCCGGCCGACACCTTCCTCCGGTACGGACTGGCCATGCAGTGCCTTCGTGACGGGGATGTCGAGGAAGGGCGTGTTCGGCTGAACGATTTAATCGCGGACCATCCCGAGGATCAAGTCGCGGCCTACCAGCAGCTCGGGCAATCCTACCTTGATGGTGACGAACCCGGCCCCGCGAAAGAGACTCTCCGGATGGGCATTGCCAAGGCCCGCGCACGAGGAGACTCCCATGCCGCCGGCGAAATGGAAGGGCTCCTGGCCATGCTGGGGTGAACCTCGGCGGCTCGCGAGCGATCCTCTCATTAATGAACGAGTGGATGCGTGGAAGGCGTCACAGAACACCAAGGATCAGAGACGAGGCGAAGTGATGCCGCTGAGTGGTTTGATGATCCCGAGTGCCCGAGTCGAGGATTCGACACCAACCTCTATCGCGATCTTTACCTTTCCGAACCGGATTCTGTTCGGGGCAGGTACACGTACGCATCTCGCGAGTGAACTGGCTCGCCTCGGCGTGACCCGTCCATTGGTCGTAACCGACACCGGGCTTGAGCGTTCGGGAATTGTCGCCGAGGTCGTGAAAGGCCTGGGAGGCGCGACCGTTTTCAACGGAGTTCAGGCCAATCCAACTGAAGCCGACGTGCTGGCCGGTCTCGACGTCTATCGCGGCAACGAATGTGATGGGCTCGTGGGTCTAGGCGGCGGAAGCTCGATTGATGCCGCCAAGGCTATCCGGATCTTGGTCACTCACCCTGGTGACCTTGCCGACTACGACTTCACGGCGGGAGGAATGGACCGGATCACTGCCGACCTTCCTCCCATGGCGGCCATCCCGACCACGGCCGGGACCGGTAGCGAGGCGGGTCGAGGGACCCTGATCCAAATCAGCCGAACCGGTCGCAAGACGATTGCCCTCAGCCCGTTCTTGCTGCCGAACGTCGCGATTTGCGACCCGGATCTGACGATGGGGCTTTCTCCCGAGCTGACCGCCGGGACAGGCATGGACGCCTTCACGCACTGTATCGAGAGCTACCTC
Source organism: Isosphaeraceae bacterium (assembly GCA_043784005.1). Lineage (GTDB taxonomy): Bacteria > Planctomycetota > Planctomycetia > Isosphaerales > Isosphaeraceae > JAYUFP01. Next base: position 4,701 of record JAYVYS010000501.1, on the reverse strand, counting down.
TCAACCACTGAGCATCCAATTTGCGACGGGATCGCGCTTGAGGGGTTGCGCTACGCGGCGCGAGGGCTGGAAACCGCGGTGCGAGAAGGCTCGAATGTCTCGGCCCGGCGGTCGATGATGATGGGAGCACTCCTGGGCGGAATTAGCTTTCACAAGGGGCTCGGAGTGGTCCACGCTCTCTCTCACGCCCTGGGTTCGGAGGGCCGGGCACATCACGGGACGTTGAATGCGATCCTTTTGCCGCATGCGTTGAGGTTCAACCGCGATGCGGCGGGTCCTCGGATGAGCGAGCTTGCCGCGAGGCTCGGGTTGGGCAGGGCAGGGGAAGGCCCTTCGCATCTGATCACCCTCTGCGAGTTGCTCGTTACCAGACTCCCGTTGCCGAGAAAGCTCGGAGAGGTGGAGGGCCTCAGCTCCGACCGAATTCCGGAATACGCCCGACTCGCCATGATCGACCACTGCCATCGAACTAACCCACGTCCTTGTACACAACCGGAACTTGAGGCGCTGCTTGAACATGCTTGGTGACCACTGATCGGGCGGCCGGTCGAGGCTCGCGTTCGCATCGTAAGCCTTTATAGTTCAAGAATTTTCGTGATGAAAATGACGATTCGACCGAACCGAAAGTCAAGGCGACTCTCAATTGCTCTTGTTATGTCCTCATGGGTTCGGGATGCTAGTTGTGGTTGCTATTCTTTTTACGGAGTCTCCCGCCATTTCGAAGCGCAAACCCCCGAGCCAGCGCCCCGAGCGCGCCCCTGATGCGATTTCCAAGGCCATCGCCGCCGCTGGCGAGACGGAACGCTCTGCCAAGTCTTCGGAAGCCTCGCCCTCCAAAGCCCCGGGCTTCGGACCCGAAGCGAGCCGTGGAGGTCGCAACGGCGGTCATATCTCGCGAAGCGGGCCAGCGGCATCTCCATCGACTAAGCGCCCGAAACAACCGTGATTTTTTCTGAGCGAACGAACAGGCCGATGTCCGGTTTGCGACCTCTGCTCATCACGTCCCTACTGGACACGGCATGCCACTCCCTTTTATGGTGTTAGGGGCTGTGCGCGGTCAGTAGGATCGCTTCCGCTCGTGCCTCGTTTTGTCGCGCGAGTTGTTTAGATGACGATCGGCTTACGGTCGGGTCGAGGAGACGGGGCTGATGTCGTCGCGTCGGTTGTTGTTGGTCGAAGACAGCTCGACCATGCGTCGCATGATCTCATCCCTTCTTGGGGACGAGGGGTATGAGGTCAAGACGGCCGTCGATGGTAACGACGGTTTTGCCAAAGCGCGCGAAGCGCCTCGTCCCGATCTGATCCTTTCCGACTTCGAAATGCCCGATCTCGACGGCGCGGGGCTCTGTCGCGCCCTCAAGGCCGACAAAGATCTACGCACCATCCCGGTGCTTCTTCTCACGACTCTGAGTGAGACGAAGAACAAGATCAGCGGGCTCGACGCGGGCGCTGATGACTATATTCAGAAGCCGAAGAGCCCCGACGATATTCAGGAGCTTTTCGCCAGAATCCGAGCCCATTTACGGATCGCCGACCTACGCAATGAACTCGCGGAGCGAAATCGCCTGCTTGAAGCCGCCCAGAGGAAACTGACGTTCGAATTGGAGCTTGCTCGCAAGGTTCAGTTCGCACTCATGCCGCGGCCACCGAAACCGCGAGGTGTGCTCCGTTGCGCGGTCAGATACACTCCCGCAAACCAGCTTGGCGGCGATGTTTACGACTTCTATCGCCTCGAAAACAACCGTCTGGGTATTCTCGTGGCCGACGTCTCGGGTCACGGCGTCAATTCGGCGATGCTCTCGGGGATGGTCAAGGCCCTGGCCGCTCCACTATCGATCGCCGTGTTGGAGCCGGGGGAGTTGCTCGCGGGACTCGATATCGCCTGCGAACAATTCTTTCCGGAAGGTTATTTCTGCACCGGGTTTTATCTCATCGGCGATGAGGAAACGGGTCTGGTTCGGTACGCCGGAGTCGGTCATCCCCCGGCGATTGTGATCGGACCGAACGGGCCGAGACTATTGCAATCGAATCCGGGAATGCTCGGCATCGGGATGGTTGACGGTACCGCGGGCGACCACGATCGGCTCGCGCCCGGCGAATCGTTAATCATTTACACCGATGGCCTTCCCGATGCGATGGACCCGGCGGACGTGCTCTTTGGTGAGGAGCGGTTGAAGACCGTACTCCAGACTCACCATGGAATGCAGCCCGATGAAATTCTCGACCTCGTCGATAAGGCGATCTTTGCTCATACCGCCCCCGGACGTCCAGCCGATGACGTCAACATCATAGTGCTTCAGTACCCGGTATAATGACTCGCGGCTCACGCGATCGCCAAGATCCCCTCGCTTCCCACGCTTGCCCCCTTCTAGACGACCGGCATGTTAGAGTAGACTTCATTGCGTGCTTATCGGATTCGCGACGAGCTTTCTCAATTCGGCGCGAACACGACGTGACGGCAAGCGTGAGAGGTTCTCCTCATGGCAATCAACGAGACTTTGGCGACCGTTGTGAACCTTTCGGGACCAATCACTCTGTATGAGTCGTCCGAGGTCCGGGACACGCTTCTAACAGCCCTGGCGGAAGGGAAAGACCTTCGAGTCGACCTGGAAACGTCGGGACCCTGGGATCTCGCCGGGTTCCAATTGCTGATCTCCGTGGTGGCCTCCGGACGTAAAGAAGGGCGTTCCGTTCGCCTCGTCAACGTCCCCGGAGTCTGTCGAGAAATCGGCGATCGTTCGGGCCTCTCGGCCTGGCTGGCCGATGCGACGGACTCGTTTCTTTGATCGAAAATGCGCGAATGCCGAAGTGATGGATTCTCCGACCCCGGGGCGTGCATCGAGGGAGCATTCACGCTCAACGGATGATTCCAAGCCCGAGTTTGAGTTTAGGATGAGGATCGCGGCGGCGCGACATCGAACCAAGGCGTTCGCTTTTCATGGTCAAGACAATTCTGCATGCCGACGATAGTCCCGCAGTGCGGCTCTGGGTGGCTGAGCAACTCAGTGAACTAGGGGTCAAAGTCGTCTCGGTCGCCGATGGCGACGCCGCCCTCCAGGTCTTGCGTGAAGCCCCTTTCGACTTACTGCTGACGGACCTGGAAATGCCCCGTCTCGACGGCCTGGAGCTGACCGCCGCGGTGCGCGAACTCCCGCACTATCGGTTTCTCCCTGTCTTGATCTTGTCATCGCGCCGTCCCGAAGAAATCGAGGCCGACCGCCGGCATGGTATTCCCGTCACTGGATGGCTCACCAAGCCCGTGGAACCTGAGAATCTGCGGCGCTGGGTCCGAAGACTCCTGCCAAGGTAAGCTAGGCGGTCTCGACATCCGCACATTGTCGGCACACGGTAGTTCCACGTGCAATCATTGCTTAAGATAAATGGCGTCACTTTCCGGGAAAAGGGCGATTAGCTGGCGAGATGGTTCGGAGAAATCGCGGTTCCTGGCGAAAACCGGGATCGTTGACAGGTAGATCCCGCGCCCCGAAGGGTGTGGAGGTGTTCAGGTCGAGGGTGGATTCGAGGGTTGTGCGTTGGCGGCCGACGATCGCTTCCGGATGATGTTTTATGAGGAGGCTCGCGAACTCCTGATCAGCCTGGAAGAAGGGCTGCTGGAGCTGGAACGACGTCAAGGCGACCGCGCGCACCTCGATCGAACCTTCCGAGCGGCTCACAGCCTCAAGGGTGCGGCGGCGATGGTCGGCCTACCCGCCATCGCTGAATTCACCCACGGCATCGAAGCCGTTCTCGACCGCATTCGCTCCGGCACCCTTACCGTCGATTCCGATATCACCACGACACTCCTGGAAGCACGTGACCACCTTGCCGCGATGGTCGAGGCTGACGCCGCGAGTGCTCCCATTCCCGCCTCCGCCGAGCTGAACGCTCGCCTTGCCGACCTGCTTCGAGATGGGGGTGGACGCGGGGGCTCGAAACCTCCCGCCGCGCCACCGCCTCCGCCGGAGGACAAACCTCCCGCGCCCAAGGCCAAGGGACGTGCCCGTAAAAGCGCGGCGAGTTCTGACGAATCTCGCGCACCCGCCAAACCACGTTCACGAAAGCCCAAAAAGGGGCGTGAAGGCTCCGAAGCCGACGACGCGAGTGACGGTCCACCGTACTATCACATCACGCTCAAACCCGGCCCGGATGTCCTTCGTCGCGGCATTAACCCGCTGGGGATTCTCGACGAGATCCGCGAACTCGGCATCACCCGCGTTACGACCGACCCGAATCTCGTGCCGACGCTCGATGAACTCGACCCGGAACGCTGCTATCTCGTCTGGCAGATCGATGTCGAGACCGATGCCCCTCGCGAGCGGCTTGACGACGTCTTTCTCTTCATGTCGGACGATAGCGCCGTGACGATCGAGGCGCGAACCACCCCGATCTTTCAAGGTGGTGTCCACGCGCCCGCTTTCAAGCCGCACTCGGGGACGGTCCATCCGTCTCCGGAGCCGGCGAAGCCGATTAAGAAGCCTTACGCTTCACCTCGGCCGCAGCCTTCGATCTTGCCGATGAAACCCGTTCAGGCCGCGCCTCAAGTCGCCGTGACGACGACACCGGTTCCTGCGGCTCCGCCTCTGATCCCGTTTCCTTCGCAATCCGCCTCGCGGATGGCGCCTCGAATCCGTGTCGACGCCAACCAGCTTGACGACCTAGTCGGCCTTGCGGGCGAACTCGCCGTGCTTTCCGACAATCTCC
>JAYVYS010000500.1:0-2737 GCA_043784005.1 Isosphaeraceae bacterium | reverse complement strand
CCTCGACAACGAGCTCGAGCCCGAGCAGGTCGCCGAGCTGGAAAAGCGGTGCCTGACCTCCGACCTCCACCTCGCCGAGGTGGCGAGCATCCATCAGATCCTCAGCCTGATCGGGCAGAAAGCGAAGGTGCCCGGCGACGCGAAGCACCGGATGTACGGGCTCGTGAGAGGGCGAGAGTCGGTCCAGACGAAGGTCCACAAAGCGGGTCATCCGGAAGAAATCAAGCCGGTTTCCGAGCCGGTTCAACCCTGGGTCACACCGCCGCCGCCGAGTCGGCCGTTGTATCAACGGCTATGGCCGGCCGCGGCCGTCCTGGGGCTGATCGGCATCTTATGCTGGTCGGCTTATAAAAGTCTGGAGCCTCCGGAATCCACCCCGAGGGTTGCCATCGTCTTGTCGAATCCCCCGGAATTCCGAGGATTTTCGCCCGCGATCCGACCCTCTGAGAAGGCGACTTCGGCCCCGATCGAGTCCAAGCCCGTGGTCCCCGAGTCGGTCGTGCCCGCGGAGGAGACCAAATCCGTGGAGGTGGCCAAAGGGAAAGAAATGGCGCCCGTCCCCGTCGAACCCGAAAAGCCCGCGATGAAAGAACGCGCGGCGGGCCAGGCGGGGATTGCGAAAAAGCCCTCGGGGGTCTTACTTCGTTTCAATTCCGACAAGCGGGATTGGGATCGGCTCAATGACATCACTCCGCTCCGCGAGCAGGACCGGTTATTGAGCCTCGCCCCCTTTCGCTCGACACTTGAGCTTGGGAATTCCCTGGTGGAGTTGGTGGGAGAGACCGAGATCTGGGTCAAGGCCGCGCAACCGACCCAGGCTGGCAGGTTGAGTTTGGCTCAGGGGCGGGTGGTCCTGCACGGAACCGCGCCGAGCCTTCCATTTGAGGTCTTTTTGGGCGACAAGATCGTGACGATCACTCCGCCGCCCAACGGTTTGATCGGCGTGGAACGGTTGAACCGGCGGAGCCCTGGCGAGCGAAGCCCGTCGCCGTCGGTTTTGCGGATTTACGCATCGGAAGGACAGGTCAAGGTCGCTCAGGGAACGAACAGTGACACGATCGATGCGCCTGGATCGATCACATTCGAGGCCGTTGGAAAATTCTCCGACCTGTCCAAAGAGTCTGCCCCAGCCTGGGTCACTGAGCCTTCGCTCTCACCGTTCGAGCAGCAGATCGGCGATCAATTCCTGACCGCCTTGCCCATGAATCGTCCGATCGTGGCCAGTCTCGTCGAGGCGACGACCGACACGGAACAAAAAGACATATGCCGACTTGCCGTCTCATCGCTTCGCGCCGTGGGCGACATCTCGATGATTGTCCCTGTGTTGAATACGAAGAGTGGGGCCTCCGCCTCGACCGCCCGCAAGGCCGCGATCACGGTGCTTCGCGCCTATCTGGCCGAAGGGCCCGACGCCGCGAAGACCCTTCGCGAGCAGTTGTCGCGCGACTTCGGCCCCGCGCTCGCCGAAAAGGCTGAGAAATTGCTGGTGGGTTACACCCCCACGGAAGCGGCCGATGAGTTAACGTATGCGGACCTGGTGGGGATACTCGGACAACTCGACATCGAGGTGGGCATCCGTGAACTGGCCCTCGATAATCTGATGCGGCTCACCGGGCGGGACTCTCTGGAATATGACCCGGAAAAGCCCGACGGCAACGGCCTGAAAGCCTGGCGCGGATTGCTCCGAGATAAGGAGCTGAAGTCGGCCTTCAAAAAAGCGGAAAAGTGATCGGTGGAAGCGACTCCGCGGCGGCATTGATGGGCGAGGGTCCAAGATCGGCGAGGGTCTCCAGACCCCGTCGGCTTTGGATCATGGCTGCGGACTGCGAATATCGATCTTGGACCTCGCTTGAGGACCCTATCATTGCTGATGATTGCAATGATGATGACCTGGAAGGATGTATTGTGACCGAGGATTATCGCGACTACCAACGTGCGGCGGAACGAATCGCCGCGGATGCCGGGGCCTTGTTGCTTTCGTACTACGGACGGGTCGACGCTCGGGAAAAAGGCCCGGCCGACCTCGTTACCGAAGCCGATTTCGCAAGTCAGCGCTTGATCAAAGAACGGCTCGACGAGATCTTTCCCACCCACACGTTGCTGGCGGAGGAAGAAGGGGCGGGGACCGACTTCGAGATTCCCTGGCGATGGGTGGTCGACCCACTCGACGGCACTATGAATTTCGCGCACACCTTCCCCCTCTGGGTGGTCTCGATCGGGCTTGAGCATGAGGGGCGACTCGTTGTGGGCGTGATTTATCACCCCCTCACGCGCGCGATGTATAGCGCATCACTCGGGGCGGGGGCGACTCTCGATGGTCGTCCGATCCAGGTCTCAAAAGTCGATCGGCTCGACGCCAGTCTGATCGCCACCGGCCTGCCGACGGATTTCACCGCCGACGGCGATCGGCAGATGGCGTACATGAGGCGATTTTCGACACGGACTCACTCGCTGCGGCGTACCGGCTCCTCCGCCCTGAATTTGGCGATTCTCGCGGCGGGCGGCTGTGAGGTCTGCTACGCTACCCAGATGCATCCCTGGGACGCCGCCGCCGGAGTTGTCCTGGTTCGTGAAGCGGGAGGGACTGTCAGCCGCTTCTCGGGACTTCCCTACGACCTGTATGGAAAAGAAATCCTCGCCACAAACGGCTGGGTTCACGAGTCGGCCGTGGCCGCGATCTCCGAAGCGTGGCCGGACGATCGAATCGGTTGAATCGCAGATTTGAAGTCAGGTGGAT
>JAYVYS010000499.1:0-5084 GCA_043784005.1 Isosphaeraceae bacterium | reverse complement strand
CCTCTTGACGCCAACCGCTAGCCAGGAGCCGTCGATGTTTCCAAGACCCGCATCGCGCCGGGTGCGAGCCCTGCTGATTTCGCTCGTCGCTTGCACGTCCTCTCACGTCGGCACGTTTGCGCTTGGCCAGATGTCGCCTGCGGAGTCGGCCAAAAAGATCAAGCCTGCCGAAGGGCTCGAAGCGGTCCTCTGGGCTTCCGAGCCCATGGTCATGAACCCGACCAATCTGGACATCGATTCTCGCGGTCGTGTTTGGGTCACCGAGGGCTTGAATTACAGGCTCACCCATGGGACCAAACCCTTCAAGCGGATCGAAGAGGCCGACGCGATCAAGATTTTGGAAGATACCGACGGCGACGGAAAGGCCGATAAGGTCACCGTCTTCGCCGACAAGATCTATCCGATCCCGATGGGCCTGGCCGTCGAAGAGACGTTCGGACCCGACGGTAAATACAAAGGGTGCAAGGTCTACATCGGCAACAGCCCCAACCTTCTCGTCCTCGAAGACACCGACGGCGATGACAAGGCGGACAAGCGATACTCGCTCCTCACGGGCTTTGGCGGCGTCGATTCCGACCACGGTGTTCACGGCATGGTCCTTGGTCTTGATGGCAAACTCTACTTCACACACGGCGACGGTTGTTGCTCGTTTGAGCAATCGGATAAATCGCACAAATCAAAGAATTTCGACGTTGTAGATAAGTCCGGCCGGCACGTCAGCTCCGATCAGCTCGCCAATACCCTCCGAGTGAACCGCGACGGCACCCAATTCGAAGTGATCGCCGACCGCCAACGCAACAACTATGAAACCTGCCTCAATGCGTTTGGAAACATGTTCACGTCGGATAACGACGACGACGGCAACCGCGGAAGCCGCGTCATCTGGGTCATGGATGGCGGCAAATACGGTTACCATACGCCGAATAGCCCGAGGCATTGGGGCGAAGAGGTGCCGGGAAACGTCCCCAAGCTCGTCGGCACGGGTAACGGTAGCCCCTGCGGCATCCAGGTTTATGAAGGCGACCTGTTGCCCAAGCAATACTTCGGCTCGCTCTTTGAGTCGGACGCGGGAACGCGTCAGGTCAATTTCTTTCCGCTGACCCGCGACGGAGCCTCGTTCCGCACCGATTACAAGGTGTTCCTGGCGAGCGACGATCCCTGGTTCCGTCCCGTCGATTCCGCCACGGCACCGGACGGATCGGTCTTCGTCGCGGATTGGTACGACGGCGGCGTCGGCGGACACAACTTCCGCGATCAGACGACAGGTCGGATTTACCGCGTTTTCCCCAAAGGGAAACCCCCCGCGCCGAACCGGCTCGACTTCTCCAACCCGACCGGCCTGATGGCCGCCCTTCGTTCCCCGAACATCGCCGCGCAGGATGCCGCCCGACGCTCGATGATCGCGCAGCCGAGGTCGCAGGCGGGAAGGTCGGGTCAGATCAACGTAAGGCAGATCTTGCAGATGTTGTCACTCCCCGAGAACCAAGCGGTTCACGTCAAGGCGCGAATCATGTGGGTGCTTCAGGGAGGGCATGGCGACGCCGCGATCGTCCCGTTCTTGAAAGACGAGGATCCTCGGATTCGCGAGCAGGCCGTTCGAATGCTTGGCCGCGATGTTCGAGAGAATGGCAAGGTCGAGTACAACGACGAATCCGCCAAACGGCCCCCTCCCGCCTCGAACCATCTCGCGGCGCTTCTGCCGCTGGCCGACGATCCTGATTCCGGAGTCCGTCGCGAGTTGATCCTCGCGCTTCGCAACCTCCCCACAGCCGATGCGGGATCGGCGTTGCGGAAACTCGCGCGTGCCTGGGATGGTCAAGATCGATGGTATCTTGAGGCGCTCGGCCTGGCGCTTGATAAGCGAGAGAGTGAATATGTCGCGAGTTTGTTCGACGGCGAACTGTACGGGAATCTCGACCTCGACCGGGCCGGATCGGCCTCGGGTGTGGCCTTGCCTCCTTACTTCCCGGTCGATCGCAACGAGTCTTACATTCCCGTCGGCACAAAGCCGTTGCCCGCCTCCGCGCTGAGCAAGACACTCGGTCTGGCTTGGCGGCTGCATCGTGGTGAGGTCTTGCCGCTGTTGAGCCGGGTGATGCCCAAGTTGTCGAGTGCCGAGATGCAGCAATCGGCCGACGATGTGCTGGCTCAGATGCGCGATCCGCAGACGGCCGTGGTGCTCGCGACCATTGCCGCGAACGCCGACGACCCCGCCCGAAAGCGTCAGATTCTCAGCACGCTGGGGCGGAAGCTCGACACGTCGTGGAGGGCTGCTCAGAAAAACCCGATCGTGGTGGAGTTGACCGAATCGTCGTTGAAAAACCCGGCGCTTCGTCTTGAGGCCGTGACGCTCGCCGCCGCGACCGAAGACCCGAGGTACATCCCCACCCTGATCGCTCTGGCTCGCGAGAAGGGGGCCAACGAAGAGTTGAAAGCGGTCTCTGTGGAATCCATCGCGAAGATCACCGATCCTCGCGTCAAGGACTTTCTCGTCTCCCTGATCGACGCGACCAAGGATCAGAAAGTCGGCAACCCGTCCGCCGAGGCCGCTGTGCGTTCGCTTGTGCGAGTCGAAGACCCGAGGCCCAGGCTGTTGACGATTCTTCAAGGGCCTTATCCGCTCGGTGTTCGTCGCGAGGCGCTCCGAAACTTCGCGAGGCTCAACGATGGCGGAGACAAACTGCTCGCGCTCGCGAAACAAGGAAACATCTCTACGGACCTCAACACCGAAGTCACCACGGTCTTGAACACACACCCCGACCGCAGGGTTCGCGACCAGGCGGCGACAGTGGTCCCATTGCCGAAAACAAGGGGTGGAAAGCCGCTGCCGTCGTTCTTTGAACTCGTCCGACGCGAAGGGAAAGCCGACAAGGGACGTGATGTTTTCTTCCGGAAAGGCGCGAACAGTTGTGGAAATTGTCATCGCGTTCAAGGGCAAGGCCAGTGGATCGGTCCCGACCTCTCGACGATCGGCACCAAGTACGGACGAGACGAACTCGTCCGCTCGATCCTCAACCCGAGCGCGGCGATTGGCTACAACTTCCGAGCCTTGACCGTCGCGCTTACCGATGGCCGCGTTCTGACCGGGCTTCCCGTCGAGGATTCCGCCGATCGCCTCGTCTTGAAAACCGCCGACGGGCAGCGGCTGAGCTTGCGTGCCAACCAGATCGATGAGCGCAAAACAAGTGACGTATCGTTGATGCCGGAAGGGCTCGCGGAAACATTGACGGACTCGGAATTGATCGACCTGTTGACATTTCTCGCAACGTTGAAGCAGCCCGTAAGTATCGTCGGCCAGTATCAGGTCATCGGGCCGGTTGCCGAAGCGAACGACGTCAGGGCGATCGACCCGGCCGCGAAACTCGATCATACGTCCCACATTCAAGGTGCGGGTGGTCAGCAGCTTTCGTGGCGGAGACTCGACGCCAATGCGGAAAGCTTGGCCGACCTGACCACCTTGCTGGGTGACGACCCCTCCAAATCCGCGTATGTTCACGCCCCGATTGCTTCACCGATCGCTCAGCCGGCTCGCCTCGTGATCGACACAAAGGCCGATGTGAAAGCATGGCTCAACGGCAAACCTCTGACACTTCCCTCCGGAAGCGAAGACCCGGCGCGTGTCGTCATGGTCGAGCTACCCGAGGGACGTAGCGACCTCCTGATCCGGATCGTGGGCGGCCCGGGCGCGATGCTCGTCACCACGATCGCAAGCGACAAGCCCGTCTCATTCCAGGCGAGCGCGAACGAATCGAAAGTCTTGGCGCGTTGAGCCGGAAATCTCGCTTTGAGAGGCCTTTCTCCGATGCACGGGGAGAGGCGACTAAGGCATCGCGAAGAATAAGTTGAGCAAAGGCAGCGGGAAAGAAAGAAGCGCTATCGGTCGATGAAGGGTGCCAGGGGTCGTACTCGCCCCGTGTCCCGAAAGCCTTTGCCTTACCGCACGGGTTCGGAGTACCGAACCGCGTGGCACCCATCCATAAACGCGATTTTGCTCAAGTGATGATTTTGCGGATTTTATCACGATCAAGGATGCCGCGTGTCCCAGTCTTCCGCCGCCGAAACATCGCGCGTCGCCGTTGCCATTCCCTGTTACAACGAGGTGGCGGCGGTCGCGTCCGTCGTCTCAGAGTTCCGTGCCGCGCTGCCGTCCGCCGAGATCATCATCTTCGACAATAACTCCACCGACGGCACAGGCGCGGTCGCGCGCGAGCTTGGCATCCGGGTGATCGAAGTCAAAAAGCAAGGCAAGGGCCACGCGGTTCGCGCGATTTTTCAAGAGCTTGGAGATCGCGATGCGGTGGTCGTGATCGATGGCGACGGCACCTATCCGGCCGACCATGTTGTGAAGCTGCTGACACCCATACTCGCTGGCGAAGCGGATATGTCGGTCGGTGCTCGCCGACCCATCGACGCTCCCGGTGCCATGACCCCCGTACGCGGACTTGGAAACCTTCTGATCCGTGCCGCGTTTCGCATTCTGATAGGACCGGGAGCAGGGGACATGCTTTCGGGTTATCGCGTCTTCGGACCTCGATTTCTCAAAGGCGTCTCGCTCCATTCCCGAGGCTTTGAGATCGAGACCGAGCTGACCGCCGAGGCCGTCGCCCAAAACTTCCGCGTCTTCGAGTTTCCCATCCCCTACCGTCCCCGGATGGAGGGAACGGTCAGCAAGCTCCGCGTTTTCCGAGATGGACGACGCATCCTGATTCGCATCCTGAAAGAGAGCTTGCGGCGAAAACCCTGGCGACTCATCGTTCTAACACTGACCGCTTTGTTGATCGCTCTGGGACTGCTTCGCTTCTGGGGAAGGCTATAGATGTCGCTCACATGATTCGATCCCATCGAAAACTCGACGCGTTGCATCGAGTCGCCTCGGCCCGATAAAATTAAGTGGATCGCCTTGGGCCGCCCGTCAACCCGCCCGCGACCTCTCCCTCGATACCGCCAAGGGACTGCCCCATGACTTCAATGACGCCGCGCCATGTTACGATCGCGACATTGGTGATTCTGCTCGCCTTCAACGCGACACCTGGCTTTGCCGCACTTCCGAAAGTACCGGAGGGCTTTGAGATCCGGCTTGTGGC
>JAYVYS010000498.1:0-5125 GCA_043784005.1 Isosphaeraceae bacterium | reverse complement strand
GACTTTCGACGCCCGTTGCTCCAGGATCGATTCAGATGGCGGGAGGAATTCCGCTGATCCTCGGCGCTGCCTGCGGAACCATGGGAGGATACCCGCATGTGGCGCAGGTCATCACGGCGGATCTCGCTCGTCTCGCTCAGGCACGAACGGGAGACCGTGTCCGTTTTGTGCGAATGTCGGTGGATGAAGCGCGGCGTGTCAGTCGATCAATACGGCACGAAATCCGGATGCGAGCGGAGCTGGTACGTATGATCAGCAGTGACGGTATCGATAACGAATGGTGAATTCGAGGTTCTATTCCCCCGGGATGTTTCCGTCCTTCATCATGGAGATGATGAATAACTGGGTGCCAAGGGTTCGTACTCGAACCCGTGCATTCCCACGAGCCTTCGGGGCACAGGTCCGAGTACGTACCCGTGGCACCCATCAGCCAGATTTTATGTTGTCCCTTTTGAAACAATGAGTCACCCGGTGTTCTCGCCTTGTTCGATCGTAAACGGGCGAATATCATGACGCGCATCTAGAGGATCGGGCACCTTGGGGGCTCTGTGCCCGGTACTCGTTGCAATAAACGATCGAAGAGGAGGGCGCTGATGGCGACCGGCGAGCGGGTTCGAGGGCGGATTTATGACGATATTACTCAGACCGTCGGCAACACGCCGTTGATCAGGCTCCGCAGGGTGACCGAGGGATGTCACGCCGAGGTGGTTGCCAAACTCGAAAACTTCAACCCGCTCTGGTCGGTCAAGGACCGGATCGGCGTTGCGATGATCGATGCCGGCGAGCTTTCAGGCAAGATCAATAAAGACACTCAGATCGTGGAACCGACCTCCGGAAACACCGGCATCGGCCTGGCCTTCACCTGCGCGGCCCGTGGTTACAAGCTGACGGTCACGATGCCGGACAGCATGAGCATCGAGCGACGACGCTTGATGAAGGCCTTCGGGGCCGAGATCGTGTTGACTCCCGCCGCCAAGGGGATGCGAGGCGCGGTGGAACGTGCCGAGGAGATCGTCAAGAACACTCCGAACGCCTACATGCCGCAGCAGTTCGAGAACCCGGCCAACCCTGAAATTCATCGCAAAACCACCGCCGAGGAAATCTGGCGCGATACCGACGGCAAGATTGATTTCCTGGTTTGCGGCGTCGGCACCGGCGGCACGATCACGGGTTGTGGCGAGGTCCTCAAGAGCCGTAACCCGGATCTCAAAGTGATCGCCGTCGAACCTGTCAACTCGCCGGTCCTGACCCAACTGTTGAAGGAAGGAAGGCGTGCCGAGAGACCAGCTCAAGCCCGGCCCGCATAAGATCCAAGGCATCGGCGCAGGCTTTATCCCGGGAATCCTCAATACGGCGATCATTGACGAGGTGATCACCGTCAAAGATGAAGAATCCTTTGAGATGGCTCGTCGCCTCGCCAAACAAGAAGGAATGCTCGTGGGCATCTCGTGCGGAGCCGCGGCGGCCGGGGCGATCCAGGTCGCGTTGCGCCCGGAGAATGCGGGCAAGCGAATCGTCGTGATCTTACCCGACCTCGGTGAACGTTATCTCTCGACACCATTGTTTCCCGAGTGAGCCGCGCGAAGCCCGGCCGGGACGTATTGACGATCCCGGCCGACGTCTTTGAAGCGATGCTCGCTCATTGCCAGATGGAAGCACCCCTCGAAGCCTGTGGATTGCTCGGGGGCGTGTTCCCTTGCGCGGACCTCTTCTATCCGCTCGTGAACATCGATCAGAGCGAGACCCGCTACAACGCCGACCCCCGTGGTCTCATCCGCGCGGACCAGGACCTCCGCAATCGCGAGGCGAAAATCCTGGCGATCTATCACTCGCACCCGAAGTCTCGGCCGGTTCCCAGTAAGGCCGACCTCGCGTTGAATTATCATGACGAGACTCCTCGGATCATCGTCTCGCTCCTGAATGATCGACCGGAGGTTCGCGCATGGCGATTGAGACCGGATGCGTATGAAGAGTTGCCTTGGCGGGTCGACGAGTAAGCGTGTTGGTGAACACGTGACGAGCGTTGAACCTCATGATGCGAATCGCTAAACTCATGGGCCATTCCAGAGGGTTTAACGCGGAAACGACTTCGGTCGGCACCGAGATTTCTTGAGTGAAAGTCGAGTTCATGCAACGCACGCTCATCATTTTCAAGCCCGACTGCGTTCAGCGCCGACTTGTTGGCGAGATCCTCGGCCGGTTCGAGGCCAAGGGGCTTCGGATCGCCGGGATGAAGCTCTTGCAAGTGGACCGCGCCCTCGGCGAGAAACACTACGCCGAGCACCACGGCAAGCCATTCTTCAACGGCCTGATCGAATTCATCACGGGCGGCCCGGTCGTTGTCGGTGTGCTCCAAGGAAACGAAGCCATCGCGGTCGTTCGCACCATGCTAGGAGCGACCAACGGCGTGGCTGCCTTGCCGGGGACGGTGCGGGGAGATTATTCGATCTCCAAGCAAAACAACCTGATCCACGGCAGCGACAGCCCCGAATCCGCCCAGCGCGAGATCGCCTTGTGGTTCAAGGCCGGTGAGGTTGTCGAATACGCGATCGACGGAAGCAAGTGGGTGTTCGACGGAGCCTGAACCTCCCGGAAAACCCATGACCGAGCGACGTCTCAAGAAGCTCTTTCCGAATCCGTTTTACGTGGTGTTGCTGATCTCCAGCACGCTCTTTGTCGTGACGGCCTTGGCCTGGCTCGTCGTTCCTTCAATACTCGACCAGGCCGCCGCCCCTCAGGCAAAGGGGGGGTTGGTCGGCCTGGCGCGATGGGTTGACCACAACGGCACGGTGGCCCTCGGCGGGGAAGTCGCGGTGATGCTTGCCGCCGCGTTGCTCGCAATGCTGACCGATCGCTGGTTCCCAGAACGTCCCGCGCCGAGAGCCTGACGATCGACTCTCTCGATGTTTGAAATCTCAAAGGGGTGCGCGAATGGCCCAGAGTGACGTCGAGCGCGAAATCGCCGCGTTGAGGGCTGAGATCGACCGGCATAACCGCCTCTATCACGTCGATGCCGCGCCCGAGATCAGTGACAGGGATTTCGATCTTCTCTTGAAGCGGCTCGAAGCGATTGAGGCTGATCACCCCGAACTCGTCTCCCCGGATAGCCCCACCCAGCGAGTGGGCGGCGAACCGGTTGCAAGTTTCGCGACGGTGCGTCATACCGTCCCCATGCTCTCGATCGATAACACCTATAGTTATGATGAGATTCGTGAGTGGGACGTGCGCGTTAGGAAAGCCTTGAATCCGGGCGAGGCTGTTCGCTACGTCGTCGAGTTGAAGGTGGACGGCGTCGCGGTTTCTCTGCGTTACGAACACGGCCGGTTTGTCCAGGGGGCGACGCGAGGCGATGGCGAGCGCGGAGACGACATCACGCAAAATCTGCGGACCGTGCGTGAGATCCCCTTGAGCCTAGGCGACCATCCTCCCGAGCTAATCGAAGTCCGTGGTGAAGTCTTCATGACCAATTCCGAGCTTGTCAGGCTCAACGAGATCCGCAAATCAGAGAAGGAAACCCCGTTCGCCAACCCCCGAAATTCCACCGCGGGGTCGCTCAAACTTCTGGACCCGCGGCTCTGCGGCCTTCGCCGGCTGCGGTTCGTCTCACACGGACTGGGAGAGTCCCTAGGTCTCACTTCGAAGAATTATGAAGACGTGATTTTACGTATGAAAGGCTGGGGGATTCCCGTCGGCGTTGAGACTAAGTCGTTCGACACGATCGATGCCGTGATCGAACATGCGACGCTCTGGGCCGACAAACGAAATACCCTCGATTTCCAGACCGACGGGCTGGTGGTGAAGGTGGACGACCTCAACCAACGCGACCGTCTGGGGGCACGGAGCAAAAGCCCTCGCTGGGTGATCGCCTTCAAGTACGAGGCCGAGCAGGCCATCACAAAAATTGTCGGCATCAACGTTTACGTTGGAAAGACCGGCAAGCTCACGCCCGTCGCCGAGCTGACGCCAGTTCTGCTCGCAGGAACCACCGTGAAACGTGCGAGCCTGCACAACGCGGATGAAATTCTCCGCAAAGACGTCCGGATCGGCGACGTGGTGGTGATCCAGAAGGCCGGGGAAATCATCCCGCAAGTCGTGCGAGTGGAAGCCGACGCCCGCAACGGCTCGGAAACCCCGTTCCGCTTTCCGACGACCTGCCCAAGCTGCGGAGCCGAGGTCGTACGCAATGATAGCGAAGTCGATTTCCATTGCGCCAATCCGCCAAGCCGTTGCCCCGATCAGCTCAAGGAATGGCTCCGCTGGTACGCTCACCGCGACGCGATGGATATCGACGGTCTGGGGACGAAACTGATCGAACAGCTCGTCGACAAAGGGCTCGTCAAAAGCCTCGCCGACCTCTATCGGCTCGATGAGGCCACGCTCGCGGACCTGGATCGCATGGGAAAGAAGTCCGCGACGAACCTTATCGCGGCGATCGAAGCCACCAAGAATCGGACGCTCGACCGATTTTTGACAGGGCTTACCATTCGCCATGTCGGAGTCCGGAGCGCGGAGATTCTGGCGGAGCGCTTCGCGACCATTGACGCCCTTCGATCCGCGCCACTGGAAGCCATCGAAAACGTCGCCGAGATCGGCCCGGTCGTCGCGGCCAGTGTTTACTCGTTTTTTCAAGCCGAGGAGAATCAGTCTCTCCTCGACGACCTCTACGCCGTGGGAGTTCACCCCGAACCCTTCAAGCCTGCGCATGTCTCGGGCGGAAATCTCGCGTTCGCCGGAAAGACGTTCGTATTGACGGGCACCCTGCCGAAACGTTCGCGTGCCGAGGCCGAAGCGATCATCAAGCAGCAAGGCGGCAAAGTCACCGGCTCGGTCTCAAAGTCGACCAGCTACGTCCTGGCAGGCGAAGAGGCCGGGAGCAAGCTCGACAAGGCCAAACAAATGAACATCCCGGTGATCGATGAAATCAAGTTTGCGAGAATGGCGGGAATAACCGATAAATTTTCGGTCTAGCGATTGTACGAAAGCAAAATCGCGAATGGCCGATGATGAATTGGGCAGACTGTTAAGTTGACACTCCTCGCCGATCCCCACCGCATTTTCAGGCGACCCGACGTGATTGTTTTCCTTCATACCCTTGTGTCTTGCCACTCTTGACTGGCACTGGCGA
>JAYVYS010000497.1:0-2029 GCA_043784005.1 Isosphaeraceae bacterium | reverse complement strand
ATCACGTCGCAGACCTATGCCTTGATCGTCACCCGAGGCCACGGGCACGACCAGGAGGCGCTCCAACATCTGGCGCCGACGGTCGCGTCGTACGTAGGTCTGATCGGCAGCAGGCGAAAGATCAAGATGATCTTCGAAGCCCTACTCGATGATGGCATCGATGAACAGGCCCTGGCCAGAGTGTCAGCGCCGGTCGGGCTGGACATCGGTTCGGAAAGCGTCGTCGAGATCGCAGTGAGTATCGTGGCCGAGTTGATCGCACGACGCAACCGAGGGTCGGTCAGTCCGCCGAACTGCCGGCCGACACTTGAAAAGCCCCCAACCCGATGATCGCCACCTTTGGTTGGATCAACTGGCTTGATCATGAACCAGGGACGCAAGAAAGCGGATTCGCCCTGTTGGCGGCGACCGCTCTCTGATGAGTTTTGGGGTCGTGGCGAGAGGAATTGCCGCACTTCGATTCCCTGGCTCTCTAACTGAACGCCCGCCCACAATTCTCGGGCAAAGTCTCCCGGTCCGATCGGCAGCGCACGCCCTGCCCTACAGGAAATTATCAGAAACTGTGTTTCGGAATCACAAAATGAAGGAACTTATTCCTGGTGTTCCTGATTCTCCTGATTGAAAACGCCACTCCAAAGGATTCTGTCATGTTCGTCAGTCAAGCTCGCATTGATGCTAACCGTAAAAATGCACAAAAGTCTACTGGTCCGAAAACCGAGGAAGGAAAACGGATCTCTCGCGCAAATGCCTTGACTCACGGGCTTTGCGCCTCCATCGTTGTGCCCGAGGACGCCAACACCGTCATGACCCGGACCAATGACTTCTTCAACACTCTCAAACCCCAGAATAACTACCACTGCTGGCTCGTCACCGAGATCTCTCTGGCCAGCATCAAGATCGACCGCTGCGAACGCCAGGAACGCCGCGCCCGCGACAAGGTCTCCATCAAGGCCGAACTCTGCTGGGATGACGATAAACGCCTCGAAGCGGCCTTGTTAGGCCACACTCTGGGAAACCGGCCCGACGTGGTCATCGAGCAGTTGAAAAAGACCCCTCAAGGGTGCGACTGGCTGATCTCGCGATGGGCGATGCTGGCCTACTCGGCGGACACGAAAAAGAGCTGGACCCCGGCGCAAACCCAACTCGTGTTTGATCTTCTGGGCACACCGCCCGAGTTCCGCGAAGGTCATCAGGCGGGGACTTTGATCGACTCGCGAGGGAAGTTGATCGAATCCGCGGACAGCCCGGCGGACGTGGCCAGACGCGTGATCATCGCCCTCGAATTGCACCGCGAGATGGTTTCTCACCTCGACGAGGCCAACCGGGCGCTGACGATCGCCGACCTGGGCGACGACAACGACCCCGAGTTGAAGCGCATCCGCCGCTATGAGTCGAAGCATCAATCGCACCTCCGTTGGTGCGTGAGCCAGTTGCGGTTCCAGTCGCCGATGGAACAGCCGCTCCGAGATCTCAAGCCCTACTGGCTGGGCGAAAACGTCCCGCCGATGCCGGAAGTTGCCGCTGAGGCGAAGCTCCCCGAGCCCCTGCCCTTGCCCGCGACTCCGCCGCCCGCCGAGTACGAGCCCTGTCCCGGATTGAAGATGGTGCATCCCCCGTTCAACCTGGAGCCGGACGAGGTACCGGCCCCTGGTGAGAAGCTGGACGTTCTACAGATCCTGGCCAGTCGCCAGGAGAAGAAGCTCAAGAAAGCCGACGCTCGCCGTGAGGCCCGGCGACGGAAGATCGAGAAGCTTCGAGCCTGAAATGGGCCAGGGCGGGATGGTGATCGTTGATGTTTCGGCCCGAAACGGGTCGGAATTTGTTCGGTGCTGCGCGGGGTCCCAGATGGGAGTGAAAATGGGTACTTTAGTGAAGATAATCGTCGGGTGGTTCGAGCCCAGCGAGGCCCAACGCATCGCGATGGCCTGGTTGGTGGGCCTCGCTGCGCTCAAACCACCCGACGCAGACCCCTTATTCTTCCAGCGGCGATTCGATTCTGGAGAACGAAGCCACCGGGATTGCCGAGCGA
>JAYVYS010000496.1:0-5118 GCA_043784005.1 Isosphaeraceae bacterium | reverse complement strand
GATTCGCTTTTGGTCGTCCGCTGCCGCGTCCTTCCGGCGAACCCCGGGAGTTGCAATCAACAGACCGGCGGATTGTGCCAGTTGTCGAAGATCGTTCGGCTGATCGTCACGATCCTTCGTCCGGCAACGGCGCCCCTCAGTACGCGATTGAAGAAAGCTGTCGTTTTAGCTCGCCCTGGCAAGCGAGAGCGGCACGTTTTTCCAGGTGTTGGATGCGGTGGTGAAGGATTCGATGAGCTGCATGTCGAGGGAGATGTTCCCCTCATTTTCGGGATGCCATTGAACGCCTACAACCCACCAGCTCGGATCCTTGCCCTCGAAGGCCTCGATCAGGCCGTCGGGCGCGAGAGCGCTGACGCGGAAAATTGGGGCGAGCTTGCGTATCCCTTGGTGGTGGTAGCTGTTGACGCGGATTTCTCCAGGCCCATAGATTTCCTCGAGGCGACTGCCAGGCTCCATGACCACGGTATGACGGTGAACGCCTCCCTGGGGGTCGCGATGAGGGATGCTCTTGGGCATGTCTTCGGGAAGGTGGAGGAAGATGCCCCCGCCGTTGACGACGTTAAGCTCCTGCATGCCCACGCCGATGCCGAG
This sequence comes from Isosphaeraceae bacterium, assembly GCA_043784005.1. Lineage (GTDB taxonomy): Bacteria > Planctomycetota > Planctomycetia > Isosphaerales > Isosphaeraceae > JAYUFP01. The sequence goes on along the minus strand of JAYVYS010000496.1, from coordinate 4,524 downwards.
AACCGGCATCTTTCGCTGCTGGATGAGCTTGCAAAGCAAGCGATCCGAGTTTTCGCGACGCTCGCTCATCACGATGACGGAGGGGTGTGGCGCGAGCCCCATCTTCTTCGGATCGAGGTCCTCTCCGCCGGTGAGCATGATGCCGTCGAGACGGTCGAGGATGGGGTTGAGGTCGTTTTCCTTGGTGAGGGGCGGAATCATGACAGGAATGGCGTTGGCGGCCAGCAAGACGTCGTAATACCCGCCGTGCATGTAGCTGTGCGGAGTGCGGCCCTTGGCGGTGGCGCGGTAGTCGGTATTGATCCCGATTAGCGGTCGATCCATCATGGTAGGCATCCCTTCCTTTGAAGCGAGGGCGTCGGGTCAGCGAAATCCGTTCGTTGACCGCCCTGGGCCGGCGTGTGGACCCCAAGGCTCATCCCTAAAGACTCTGAACCCAAGGAGGGTCGGGGCCGGCCCCAACGGGCAAGGCCGGAAGGCGTTGACGAATCCCAAGAGATTCCGCCGAAACGCCGCGGTTGCAGTCAAAAGGTCTCCCGCGAACCCTCGATCACTTGGTGCGATCGCATTGGAACGCGAGGGCCGATACGAGAATTTTCAAGAGGTGTGAGGCACGAGGTGATTCGTTGCGCGGCGATCGCTTTTTTCTCGTTGCGATCGTCGGATTCAACGAGGCCGAGTCTAGCCTCGTCTCGGGAGGGACTCAAGAAAAATCCAGGGTTTTATTCGGTTTTTTTTGAAGTTTTCGGCTTGATCGTGGTTCGGGAAGTTGAGTTGTCAGACCGAGCTGAAGGTCAAACCGGACCGAGTGGTCAAGTGTCACCTCAAGGATCAAAACGGGAGACTTTGACTGCCTGTTTTCAGGTGGTCTGAGGAGATCAATTGGGGAAACAGGAACGCACGGCAACGATTTCCTGGGCGGCAATCGCGCGGCTCGGTTTGCCCCCCTCGATTTTATTGAACGAGCGAGTGGCTCAACGCTTCACCTCGCTATGCGAAACTTCAGTTTTCGGCGGGTTTGTCTGTTTTTCATTGGAGACGGGGACGCCGTGGTAATCATTCTTCAGGTAGCGGACGATCGTGAGGACGTCGTTATCTGTGAGTTGGCCGGCGAATGACGGCATCTGGGCTTTCTTTTCGAGGTAACCATAAAGGTCTGGTGCGCCTGGCTTCTGGATCATGCGAGTGATCCATTGGGGAGAACCCCAGGCGAATAGCTTTGGGGCGTCACGCGTACCGCCTTCGCAAAGCCCCTCGATCGCGTGGCATGCGCCGCATTCTTTCTGAAAGGGGGCAACGCCAGGGTGATCGGAAATTCCTGGGGAGTTCAGCCATTCTTCAGGAGTGAGATCAGATTTGATCTGGGCGAAAGAGGCGACGAAATCGGCGACGTCGTCGAGCTGTTTGGGGGTGAGTTTGGAGTTTCGTTTCCATTCGGCCATGCCGTCGCACTGAGGGATTTTGCCAAAGTAGGCGGGAGAGTCTGGCTTTTCGAGCAGGCCTCGGATCCAGGCGTATGACCCGAAGTTTTTGAGGTCGGCGGCGATTTGCTGGCCGCTGCCTTTGCCGTCGAAGACGTGACAGCTCAAACATTTGGAATCGAGTGTTTCGCGTCCGTGGGAGAGCGGGTCTCGCATCAGGATGTAGGAACCGCCGTCGGGAGGTATGCCGACTTCGGGGTCGCCTGCCAAAAAGAGGGCGCGTTGCCGGGCGACATCGGCTTTTTGGCGTGAGGCTTGATACATCGTGTCGCGTGCGTCGGACTGAAAGGCCTTAAAAGTCAGATAGCCTGCTCCTCCCACCAGCGCAAAAACGAAGCTGCACGCGAGGAAGTGAGCGAGGCCTCTGGGAAGGATGCGGTCAAAAAGTGGAATAAGCATCATCATCACCATGATGGCGGTGGGGATGAGGATCGTACCAATCACTTCGCGATCGCCAGGGAAGAGCTTGAGCATCTGAAATAGCGAGAGAAAGTACCACTCGGGCCGCGCGGGATAATCACTGCTGGAGGGGTCGGCGGGCGCGTCCAGGTTGGCGCCTCCTTCCGTGACGACCAACAAGACCAGCACACCGAAGACGGCGGCGGTGAAGAGGGTGTCCATGAAGAGCTGCTCGGGCCAAAACTTGCCTTCGGGCTTGGTATGCGCGTTCCTGGGCGGAGTCAAGCCATGCCGACGAAAGAGCGCCACATGTGCGGCCACGCACATGAGCATGAGTATGGGCAATACGCCGACGTGAAGACCGTAAAATCGTGTGAGAGTCTGGTTGCCGTAGTCAGGGCCTCCAACGACAACCTTCTGGAGATAGGCGCCCAGAACCGGCGCTCCCCCCATGATATTGGTGGCGACCTTCGTCGCCCAATATCCCTTCTGGTCCCATGGGAGGAGATATCCTGTGAGACTGAAGCCGAGCGTGATGAACATCAAGGCCATGCCGAACCACCAATTGACTTCGCGAGGCGCGCGATAAGCGCCCGCCCATAAGACTTGAATCAGGTGCAGCGCCAAAAGAACGATCATCGCCTGGGAGCCGAAGTGGTGAATACCTCGGAGAAACCAACCGCCAGCCATCTCGTTGTTGATATAGAAAACGCTCCCCCAAGCGGTGGAGGACGAAGGGCTGTACGCCAGCATAAGGAAGATGCCGGTCGCCAGTTGGATCATGAAGGCCGAGCTGAGCGCGGACCCGAAAACGTATCGCCAGCGAGCGCCGCCGGGAATGGGTTCATCAAGGGCGGTTTCCATCAAGGCGCGGAACCCGGTTCGGTCGTCGAGCCAATCGGCGGTTGCCTTAAACAAGGGGGGTCTTCTCCTTCTCGGAGGTCCGGAACCTCTGGAATTTCACGAGCACGTCCGGGTCGTCGCCGAGCGAAAGTTCAACCTCGAGTGTGTCCATCCCACGAGGAGGTATTTCGTTTTTTTGATGTCCATCAAGGCCGAACGCGCTCGTGTGGCAAGGGCACAGGAAGCTAGTACCCTCGGCCGTGAGATTTACCGCGCAGCCGAGGTGGGGACACTCCGATGTGAAGGCGATCACCTCGGGTTTGGCTCCGAGAGCCTGCCGGACAAGCCAGACAGACCCGATGGGCTCGCGGGGATAACGCACCCAGGCGTCTCGGTGTTCGTCGAGGACCGCAAATGAACGGGGTTCTCCAGGCTTCAAGGATCTCAGCTTAGTGAGACTCTGAAAATCGCCCTTTTTCGAGCCCTTGCGTAAAGGGTCGAGCAGATACGCCACCCCGGGGACGGCAAGTGCGAAAGCCACCGCGCCACCGAGCGCGATCGTGCCAAATCGGTACAAATCACGTCGATTCATCGGTGCGTTTCCCCTGACAAGCAACCCAATTCGGCGGGAGAGAGCACGCAAGCCAGAACAAGCGTGAACATTCTGCGAGGTCGGCGGAGTGGGGGCGGGAGGCTGTACGCCAAGGCGGAGGCAGGGTGGGCTCGTATACAAATAACGTAAGCCCCAGCAACTTCGACGTCAACGGGGCTGGTCAAACTCAATATTCAGAGTCTCTCGGACAATTTTCAAAACCTTCTCGACGCTCTCCCCCAACGGATCGGGAAGCATTGCGCCGGCTGCCGCGCGGTGGCCGCCGCCGCCGAATCGTGCGGCCAGAGCCGAGCAGTCGAGGCCGTTGCGTGAGCGAAGACTTAGCTTCACGCCGCCATGCGCTTGTTCCAAGAAAAGAATCCCAACTTCGACACCGACAATGCTGACGGTGAAGTCGACCAGGTCCTCCGTGTCCTCAGGAATTCCGCCGGTTCGTTTCAGGCTCTCGCGAGTCACGGAAGCATAGGCAATCCGCCCTGTCTCGTCGGTTTTGAGCCCAGAGAGCGTCTCGCCCATCAGTCGGAGCCGCCCCAGCGTATTTCTCTCGAAGAGTCGCCGGTAAATGTCGTCGATCTTCGCGCCGGACTCGACTAACCCAGCCACGGTGCGAAGTGTTTCAGGTTTCGTATTCGGATGCCGGAACCAGCCCGTGTCCATCGCGATGGCGGTGAGCAGCCCTGTCGAAACCTCCGGCGTAAACTCTCCAGAAAGAGCTTGGATCGCTCTCACAACGAGACTGCCCGTGGCCTCGGCCGAAGTGTCCTTGAGAAATGTCGCCCCGAGATCGTCCTGACTCACATGGTGGTCGATGACAAGCCTCTTCCCGCGAAACTCCTTGACCCAACCGCCCATGTCTCCCAGCTGGCTCCACGCCGAAAGGTCGAGAATGACGAGCACCTCGCGATCCGAAAGAGACGAGGGATCGTCGATCGATCCAAAGTGCTCGAAAAGAATACCGCTTGGGTCGAGAAACTCGTAGCGGGGCGGGGTGCGGCTGGAATTGACGACCCGGACGTCCTTCCCTTTCTGTCGGAGAAGACCGGCCATACCAACCTCGGAACCGAGCGCATCGCCATCGGGCCGAACGTGCGTGGTGACCAGAAACCGGTCATGCATCTGAATCAAGTCGGCGAGAGGCGTCCAGTCGATAGTCATTCTGCAATGCCCAATAGTTTAGGAAACCCCACA
>JAYVYS010000495.1:0-2769 GCA_043784005.1 Isosphaeraceae bacterium | reverse complement strand
GAGAAATACTATTCGCTCGATGGCGTCCGGAGACAGGTGGCGATGACTCCAGGCGGACCCGCTCAGGTGGGTGACGGACTCTTACGGTCGGTGCGGGCGCATGCGGCGGGCCGTGCGTTCGGAGACGACGTCGCCGTGGTTTGTTTTGGGCGGGATGGTTGAGATCTCAATGCCCTCTCCGCAAGAAAAACGCACCCAGCGCCGCCCATGATATGGCCAGCGGGATGGCCAATGACGGATTCCAGTTTCCCGCGAGCAGGGAACGATTCGTTCGCCGACCGACCTCTCGGTTGAATTCGCGAGAATACTCGGAAACCGCGTCAAGTACGGGTGTTTTCGGCTCCCAGTGCGTGCCGCACATCGATTGCCAGCGTCCGACGATTATCGAACCACCTTCGAATGCGAACGGAGCGATCATCATGACCAAGAGGAACAACACCACCATCCCCGCTCGCGACTGTCGCGGACGTGGAAGGCTGCTCGCGGCTACGCTCTGAAGCTTACGCAAGGCCCACCTCGCTTCCCTGATCGATCAATCAACAATCAACACTATTTCATCATCTTTTCGGAGATCGTGAGCGCCGCGGGACCGACCAACACGACAAACACGCCCGGGAAAATGAACAACACAAGCGGGATCATGATCTTCACCGCCGTTTTTGCCGCACGCTCCTCAGCAAGTTGCCGGCGCTTGACGCGCATCGAGTCGGATTGAACACGAAGCGCCGAACCGATGCTTGAGCCGAACTTTTCGGCCTGGATGATCACCGCCGCGAGCGACCTCAAGTCGTCAACCCCGGTGCGAATTCCCAGGTCGCGCAACACTTCCCTTCGAGCCCTTCCCATCTGCACTTGAAAGTTTGAGATTGCGAACTCTTCGCAAAGAGAGGGGCAGGCCGTGGCGAGCTCTGTTGTGACCCGACGCATGGCGATGTCGAGCCCCAAACCGGCCTCGACGCACACAACCATCAGGTCGATCGCGTCGGGAAGTCCGAGGAAAATCGCCTCCATCCTGCGCTTTCTGATTTGACCCACGATCACGCCGGGCAAGTAATACCCAAGGCCGGCCGCCGCCACCAAATACGTCATCGCCGACCGATTCATTCCGAACTTACTCATGACGAACGGAGCCGCGATCACAAGGCATAGCAATAGCGCGAAGAATTTCAATCCCTGGTACACGGCAACGGCGTTCTCACCGCGAAAACCGGCATTCAGGAGTTCGAGACGGAGCTTTCCGAGGTCGCTTTCATTACTCGGCTTGAGTGATCTACCAAGCTTGTTCGCGGCCTGGGTCACCTTGGCCTGGAATTTGTCTTGCTGTCGCGCGACCGAGGCCGCATCGGGGCGTCGCGTGGCCGGGTTGAGAACTCTTTTGAGCCGTTCCTCGGCATTCACAGGACGATCGGCGACCATCGACATGACCGCCCATACGGCGAGGGTCATGGCGAGGAATACGGCAATGGGAACTAGCGTCTGAGCGTCAAACATTGATGATCACACCTTGATCGCGACGATCTTCTTGATCATCCAGGCACCAAGAACCTGGAGAGCGGCCGTTATCATTAGCAGTTTGTTGCCGGTCTTATCGTTGAACAACGGTGCCACGTAATTGTAGTTCGAGATCGAGAGAAACCCGAGTAATCCCGGCGGCAGCGCCAGGAGCACCACGCCTGAAAGCCGCCCTTCCGCGGTAAGACCCTTCACGTGACCGAAGAGTTCAAATCGCTGACGAATGAGCCGACCGATCTTGTCGAGAACCTCGGCGAGGTCGCCACCCGTCGAGCGCTGAATGATGACCGCTATGACGAAAAAACGAACATCCATCGCAGGAATCCGATCCGCCAGTCCTCGAAGCGAGATCTCAATCGGGATACCAAGGTTTTGTTCCTCAAAGACGCGAGAAAATTCGTCGGCGATCGGTCCTTTCATCTCCTCGGAAACAAGGCGCAGACCAGAGGCGAGTCCGTGGCCGGCGCGAAGGGCCCGGCTGATCAGCTCGACCGCCTCGGGCATCGCGTCAAGAAAAAGCCGCATTCGCTTTTGCTTACGTTTAGCGAGCCAGAGAAACGGCATGCCGCCGCCGATGATCACCCCCACGGGAGCAAGCAGCGGATGCGGACCGAAGATCCCCATGGCGACACCGCCCAGAACGGCCAGCACCGCCGCGATCCCCATGAACCGGTTGAACGGAATATTCACATCGGCTTGCTCGTAGAGCCGGTTCACGTTCTCCACGTTCGGCAACAGTTTTGACCAGAAGGCCACGTTGCCGATATCGATGGCTTCGGGACGCAGGAGAATGCCGCTCGCGGGGTCGGCCTTGGCTTTGATTTTGCCCGAAAGGCCATCAAGCCGCTGCTCAGCCGCCGAGCTCAGTGATTTGGAAAAGACGAGCCCCGCGCCTCCGATCAGGAGGATCACAGCGCCGCCCACAATGATCGCAACGAGATTGGGGTCCATGAACGGGCCTCGTCCTTCAAATCCTTGTCTTGCGACTCAATCCCGCATCAACACACGTTGACGGAACAAATCGGCGGTGAGCTGATAGCCAGCCTGCTCAAGACGGTCCATGAACGACGGACGGACCCCGGTGGCGATGAATTCGCCGAAGGATCGGCCGTTCTGATCCACCCCCATCGGCTTGAAGGCGAAGATTTCCTGCATGATGATCGTGTCGCCCTCCATCCCGACGACCTCGGAGATACTCGTCACTTTTCGAGGTCCGCCTTGCAATCGGCTCGCCTGGATAATCAGGTCCACCGCCGA
>JAYVYS010000494.1:0-3310 GCA_043784005.1 Isosphaeraceae bacterium | reverse complement strand
TCAACTGCAAGGCTGGCGGCCGACCCTCACCGGCCCGAATATCCCGCGACCCGCCGATGGCGTGCCTCAAGACATCGCCGAGCACATGCGGCTGATGTGCGATATCCTGGTGCTCGCGTTTCAAACCGACACGACACGATTTTGTACGCTTAAACTCAATAATGATCACTCGTCTCTGCGCTTCCCGAACCTGGGGGTGGACTACATGATTCACCACCTGCTCTCGCATTCGGATTCTGACGACTGGTTGAAGGTGAACCGATTTTTTGTCGAGCAGGTCGCCTACGTGGCGCGCAAGCTCGACGCGATCCAGGAAGGAGAGCGGACCGCGCTCGACAATTCCATGCTCATGTATTGCTCAAGCATGTTGACTGGGGGTCATGACGCGACCCAGCTTCCGCTGGTGATCCTCGGCAAAGGCGGCGGAGCCCTTCAATCCGGTCGCGTGCTTGATTATCTCGGAAAACCCAATCGTAAAATGTGCAGCCTTTTCCTATCATTGATGGACAAGTTTGGTGTCAGCCTCTCCGAATTCGGAGATTCCCGAGAACGACTCGCCGAAATTTGAGCTTGCGTTTATCGTTCAATGACCGTCTCAACGCCTCTTCCGCCACCGAGCACGCCGATGAAATGTGCCTTGGTTACGTTTCTCGCAATGTTGAGCGTCGCCGTTCCCGCCGGGGCCGACGAGCCCGTCGTGGATTATCTGCGCGAGGTCAAGCCGCTCCTCGCCGCTCATTGTGTCCAGTGCCATGGCGCGACAAAACCGAAGGCGGGTTTGCGTCTCGATACCGCGAAAGCCCTGGCACACGGTGGAACCACCGGTCCGGGGTTGGTCGTGAGTAAGGGCGAGGATAGTCTGATCGTTCTCGCGCTCCAGGGCGAGGGAACGGGGGAACGCATGCCCCTCAAGCGGCCTCCCCTCTCCGATAAGGACATCGACACAATTAGGCGATGGATCGACTCGGGCGCACAAGCCCCGACCGACGAGGTCCCCTCGACGGCTCCAATCCACTGGTCGTTCGCGGCACCCGTTCGGCCCGAGCCGCCGGCTCTCAAAGACGCCACCCGGTCCCGCAATCCCATCGATCGGTTCGTCCTGGCGCGGCTGGAGCGGGAAGGCGTCACCCCCGCGCCCGAGGCCGACCGAACGACCTTGATCCGTCGCGCGAGTCTCGACATCCTCGGTCTTCCTCCCAAGCCGATCGAGGTGGACGAATTCCTCCGCGACACCCGTCCCGATGCCTACGAGCGACTGATCGATCGCCTTCTGGCCTCACCTCACTATGGCGAACGTTGGGGACGGCTCTGGCTCGACGGCGCGAGATACGCCGACTCAAACGGATATAGCATTGATGCCCCCCGGACGATCTGGCCGTTTCGAGACTGGGTGATCGATGCCTTGAACAACGACCAACCTTTTGATGAGTTTACGATTGATCAGATCGCCGGTGACCTTCGCCCCGGCGCGACACTCGCTCAGAAAGTGGCCACCGGATTCCACAGAAATACGCCGATCAATCAGGAAGGGGGGATCGACATTGAGCAATTCCGAGTCGAGTCGGTCATCGATCGCGTAAACACCACCGCGACGGTCTGGCTGGGTCTGACGATGGGATGCTGCCAGTGCCACGATCACAAATATGATCCTTTAGCGCAGTCGGAATATTATCAATTTTTCGCCTTTTTCAACAGCGTCGACGAGATCGAGATGCCGATCGCCGGACCTGACACCGTCGCCAAGGCCGATGCGGCCAAGAAGGCCGTCGAGGCCTATTTGATCAAGATCGCCACCGACGATCCGACACTGTGGGACAGGCAAAAAACCTGGGAAGCCGCGCTCGATATGATAGGGCGGCAGAAGCAGTCGCAAGACGTTCGCTCAGCATTCGACGTCGTTTTCGAGAGCCGAAACGCCGCGCAGAAACAGGTCGTTTTCGCCGCGTTCATCGACCAGGATTCGAGCGTGAAAGCGCATCGCGCGGCCCTTACCAAGATCAAGCGAAACGTTCCGAAGATCCTCACCTCGATGGTCGTGAAGGAGCAATCCAAGGCCCGCGAGACGCACCGACTGACACAGGGAGATTTTACTCGCCCGGCCGAAAAGGTTGTCCCCGGCGTCCCGGCGGTTCTTCCCGTCATGGCGACGGCGGGATCGACTGCGACTCGCATGGACCTGGCTCGATGGATCATCGATCCCGCGAACCCGCTGACCGCGCGCGTCACGGTCAACCGCCTCTGGCAAGTCTACTTCGGTCGAGGACTGGTCGAGTCCGAGAACGACTTCGGCACGCAGGGGGCCGCTCCCAGCCATAAGGAACTGCTCGACTGGCTCGCGACGGAATTCCTCCGCGCGGGGTGGAGCCAGAAGGCGATGCACCGATTGATCGCGACGTCGGCGGCGTATCGTCAGTCGTCGCAGGTCCGGCCCGAGCTTGCGATGATCGACCCGGATAATCGCCTGCTCTCGCGGCAGTCTCGCTTGCGTCTCGACGCCGAGATCGTGCGGGACACGGCACTCGCGGCGAGCGCGCTGATCAATCCGCGGATCGGAGGTCCGAGCGTCTTTCCTCCGCAACCCGAGGGCGTGATGAATCTCGGCCAGATGCGTCGAGAATGGACCTCGAATACCGACGCCGATCGTTATCGACGAGGGATGTATACGTACCTGTGGCGATCGACGCCGCATCCCTTGTTCACGCTGTTCGACGCCCCCGACGGCACGCGCTCATGCACTCGTAGACTGCGGTCGAATACACCTTTGCAAGCACTTACACTATTAAATGATGAAGCTTTTGTGGAGTGTGCGCGGGCACTCGCGACGCGAATCATGGAGAACGAGTCAGACGACGATCCGCGGCTCGATCTCGCGTTTCGATCTTGCGTCGGTCGCACTCCGAATGTGCGTGAACGCGAGCGTTTGCATGTGCTGCTCGAGCAAGAGCGAACCGATGCGAAGGACGAGGCATCCGCCTGGACTACCGTGGCCCGTGTCGTCTTGAACCTTGACGAATTCATTACGCGTGAATGATATGAACGTCTCTAATTTTGATCTACTTCAACGGACACGTCGCCATTTCTTCGCGCAGTGCGGCATCGGGCTGGGAACGATGGCGCTTGGTTCTGTTTTTAACCAGAGCCAAGGAGGCGCGATCCCTGAGTCGCCCGCCAATCCGCTCTCGCCGCGTCCGGGTCATTTCCCCGCGAAGGCGAAGAACGTCATTTTTCTCTTCATGGCGGGGGGGCCGAGTCAGTTTGAGCTTCTCGACTTCAAGCCTGAGCTACAAAAACGCCACAATCAGCCGATTCC
>JAYVYS010000493.1:0-4168 GCA_043784005.1 Isosphaeraceae bacterium | reverse complement strand
CCGATCGCACGACGAAACGGCGGAGTTGGCCTGCAAGGTGTTTGAACTTTCGCAAACGCTTCGCCAGCAATGGGTTACCGCTGACTACCATGCGAAGCGTCGAATCCTTGAAATCGTGTGTTTGAACTGCACGCTCGATGGCGCAACCTTTGTACCCACAATGAGAAAGCCCTTCGACGTACTCGCCGAAGGGCTCATTTCTGAAAATAGTCGGGGCGACGGGAATTAAACTTGGGTGCGATTATCAAATCAACTCGCGAATCACTCGCCCTTCGTAATTGATCCGTACCGGTCGGCCGTCGGGCGTTTGATGGGTGGTGTCGAGCGAGATTCCCAGGGAGTGATAAATCGTCGCGCCGAGGTCTTCCGTGTAGTACGGGGCCTCGGTAGGAAGCTCGGCCAAGGCATTGGTTTGCCCGACTGTGCGGCCGTGGGCGATTCCTCCACCTGCGAGGAGTGCGATGCCCGCGGTCGACCAGTGATCGCGGCCTGCGGAGGGATTGATTTTGGGTGTTCGGCCGAAATCGCTGAGGGTCACTACCAGCGTCGAGTCGAGTGTTCCACGATCGGAGAGGTCTTGAAGGAGTGCGGAGAGCGCTGAGTCGAGACGCGGCAGGAGCCGACTCTTGAGCGAGACGAAGTTATTCTGGTGCGTGTCCCAGCCATCGTCGGTCACCGTCACGAACCGCACGCCCGAATCGATCAACCGCCTCGCCAGCAAGCACCCCTGGCCAAGCGAATTGCGGCCGTAACGGTCGCGCATCCGGGGGTCTTCGGTCGAGAGGTCAAACGCCTTCTTGGCCTGGGGAGCGGTGATCAGACTGTAGGCTTTCTGATAAAACGTGTCGGTCGCTTCGACCCCGGGCGCGTTCCCCTCGAACTTGCTCTGCCAGGTATCCACCGTGTCGAGCACTTTCATCCTTCGCTCGAAGCGTTCCCGGTCGAGGCCGTTGGTCAAGGAGACGTCGCGAACCGTGAAATTAGGGCTCGACGCATCTCCAGGCAGGACGAACGGGTTATACTGATCTCCCAAAAAGCCCGCCACTCCGCCGCCGAATCGTTGATCGATCGCCGTGCCGACCTGGATGTAGGGGGGCATCTTGTTGCGGTCCCCCTTCTCCTTCGAAACCACAGCGCCGAAGGCGGGATAAGTGAGCGCGGGGTTGAAGGGATGTCCGGTCATCATGTAGGCGTCCGCGACGCCGTGGGAGCCATTCTTCGGATTCAACGACCGCAGAATCGAGTACTTATCCTGATGCTGCGCGAGCATTGGAAGGGGGTCGCAGATCTGAATTCCGGGTACATTCGTGGCGATCGCGGCGAACTCTCCGCGAATCTCGCTCGGGGCTTCCGGCTTCGGATCGAAACTATCGATATGGCTGATCCCACCTCTGAGCCAGAGCAGGATACAAGACACGTCCTTATCTTTCCGGACCCCCGCGTTCGCCTTGGCACGCAGGAATTCGGGCAAGCTCAAGCCAAGTGCGGATAATGCACCAACTCGTAGAAAGTTGCGTCTGTCGACTCCGTCGATTCGCTGGAGGGACCCATGCACGAGATCCAACATTCGAAGAATCCTCCGCGAAAGATACTGGAGCGAGGGCAAAAGCGACACGGTTTCGAAAACCCGACCCGATTCAAGATCGAGCAGACATTGAAGGAAAGTTTAACACTCAAATCGCGCCCCGTGCAAGACGGTTCCGCTCGGTGCGACGGAAAGTTAGAGTAGGGGATGACTTGAGAGAGATCGCAGCGGTCGGGAAAGTCTTTGCGGATGGAAGGGGAAGGCGTGGCTCAGGTCCTCCTTGAACGGGTCCGTAAAACGTATGCAAGCGGCATCGAAGCGGTCGCCAACGTGGACCTGCGTATTGAAGACGGAGAGTTCTTCGCGCTTCTCGGCCCGTCGGGGTCGGGAAAGAGCACACTTTTAAGGATGATCGCCGGCCTCGAAACTTTAGATGAGGGGACGATCGCGATCGCGGGCCGCGACGTATCGCTTCTCGCACCGCGAGAGCGCGACGTGGCGATGGTCTTCCAGAATCCACCACTTCTCCCGCACCTCTCGGTCTTTGAAAACATCGCGTTCTCAATGCGAGCGCGCAAGCAAGTAGGGAACTCGGTGCGTCTCGCGGTCCAGGACATCGCGGAGCGCCTTAGTATCTCAATGCTACTCAAGCGAAGACCTCAGACCCTTTCCGGCGGCCAGAAGCAGCGCGTCGCGCTGGGACGAGCCATTGTCCGGAAACCTTCAGTTTTTTTGCTCGACGAGCCGTTGTCGAGCCTGGACGAATCGCTCCGCGCGGAGGTTCGCTCTCTCTTGATCCAGACTCACCAGCGAACTGGTGCCACCATGATCTATGTCACCCATGACCAGCGAGAAGCTCTCGGAATGGGAGACCGCGTCGGCGTGATGGACCAAGGTCGTCTCGTGCAATCAGGATCTCCGCGCGACGTCTACGAGCGGCCATCCACGCGGTTTGTCGGGGGTTTCGTGGGCGATCCCGCAATGCGAATGATCCCGGCGATGTTCGAAACGGCGCAGGGGCGAACGTCGCTCCGTTTACTGGGAACTCCCGAAATTTCGTCGACACTGATGCTTGATTCGCGATTGGCCAAGATCGTCGACCGTTTTTCAGGGCGAACCGTGGAACTCGGTTTGCGGCCGGAGCACGTTCGCATCGCGTCATCGAATTCTCCACGAGATCCTCAATTTGCGTGGCTCGGAATTGAGGCCCGACTGGTTCGTTCCGAATATCTTGGACACGAATCAATCGCCACGTTGCGTCTAGCTTCGTATGAACTCTACGCGCGGCTTCTCACAGATTTCTCGGTCAAACCTCATGGCTCGTACGAGATCGGCCTCGACTTTTCGCGAGCCTCGTGGTTCGCGACCGACTCGGGGATGGCGCTTCGCGACGAAACGCTCTGAGTCAAATCGCCTGCCGGATTGCCTGTCGCCGTTTCTCCGTATAGGGTCGAAGAGTCAAGTCAACGGTTTTCCGCGTGGCGAGCTTAGGATATTTCCTTGATGCGTGAACTTTTGAAGCAACTGACGAACGCCTTGGAGTCTGGCCGCGAGATGATCGTCTGTCAGGTTGTCGAGACCAAGGGCTCGACGCCGCAAAAGGCGGGGGCGTTGATGATTGTCGAGCCCGACGGCGGACAAGTGGGCACGCTCGGAGGCGGGTGCGTCGAAGCCGAAGTCAAACAGAAGGCCATTCGACGGATCGGCGCGAACGGAACCGAGCTGCATACCTTCGTCCTCGACCACGATTACGGGTGGGCCGACGGATTGATCTGCGGCGGCAAGATGGTGATCTCGACCGAAGCGTTTCGAGGTGCCGAGCCGCTTGGCTACTTCAACGCCTACCGTCAAATCCTCGACGCGGGCGCAGGTTACACCGAGGCGGTTGTCGTGGCTCCCGACCGCTTCAGAGAAGAGATCCCCGTCGGTTCACGTTTTCTCTTCGGACCGGATCGCAGGTTTGTCGCAGGGTGGCCGCTGAATCAGGCACCCGAAGCCGTTGTCGATCGCATTGTTTCGCTTGATGAGCGACCTCGGCCATCGGTGAAGAACGGCTTGGCTGTCCTACCGACTTTACCTCGAATCCGCCTCGTCATCGTTGGGGCGGGTCATGTCGGACAGGGGGTCGCGGATCTCGCGGCCAAGTCTGACTTCGACGTGTGGGTCGTCGACGATCGTGCCCAGTACGCCAGTCGCGCGCGGTTTCCGATGGCCGAGAAGATCATCGTCGGGCCGATCGAGGGGGTGCTTTCCTCTCTTGATGTCACGAAACAGACCTACGCTCTGATCGTGACCCGAGGTCACGGCCACGATGAGGAGGCCTTGTTCCATCTCGCGCCGACCGTCGCGCCTTACGTCGGCTTGATCGGCAGCAAGCGGAAAATCAAGCTGATTTTCGACAGCCTGAGAGGGCAGGGGATCTCCGAGCAATGTTTGGCCAGGGTCACCGCCCCGGTGGGCTTTGACATCGGCTCACAAACGGTGCCGGAAATCGCGGTGAGCATCGTCGCGGAACTTATCGCGCGCCGAAACCTCGGTGTCACCGGACTCGCGCGTGATCCAGACCGGGGACTTGCCGCATCGTCGGAGCGGCCATGATCGTCGCGATTGTGCCCGCCGCCGGTTTGAGTCGGCGGATGGGCC
>JAYVYS010000492.1:0-4241 GCA_043784005.1 Isosphaeraceae bacterium | reverse complement strand
AAAAGGAAACCACGGAAAGTTGCTGCGTCCCCGTTTCATGTCCCCCGTGGAAGCCGTGGCCGAGATCGAATGTTTGATCGTGATCGCTCATTACAGTCCAAGGGCGGATTTCAAGCACTCGTCAACTTGTTCCATCAGCGACGCTGAGAATTCCCCAATCACACGCTCAAGGCGATGCTCATGGAGAGTTGCCAGGTTGAGGCAGGACACCACTGAATTCCTTAGTAGGCCCGTGGCCCGACCGTCATGAGTTGATATGTCGATGAGCTGATGTGCGGAGTCCGTGGCGCGGACAGTGTTGCCGCTGATCTCGGCGACCACGGCGTTGTGCATGCTGAGGTTGTACGAGTCCGCTTGAACGACAACGACCGGGCGTTTCTTGGCCGTCGTTCCCCTCGCGAACGGGAACATGGCCAGCATGACATCTCCGCGTTTTCACGTCATGGCCGCGCCTTGTCGTACTGATCGTACTCATCCATCTCACCCCAGCCCAAGGATTGGCCGGATTCCGCCGCCAGCAGCGCCTTTTCGCTCTCGGTCCAAGGGCTGTCGTCGTAGGCCAGCTCTTGGAGATGGCTGAAGACCTCGGCGCGAACCAGCACATACCGGACCTGAGTGCGAGGATCAATGACTTCGACCGGCTCAGACTGTAGTTCGACCGCCGCTTGCAAAGGCCCACTCAATTCGAGCATGACAGGAACTCCTCATCTGAGTTGCGGAGGACATGAAACAGACACTCAGCCAGTATCAACACGAGAGTCGCTGGGTTATGGAAATTAGCTGCGTCCCCGTTTCTAACCTTTCTTTTTTGTCCGTGTGAAACCAGCTCAAAAGTAACATCATCCTTTCCTGGCAAGCATTGTAGCTCTCCTTTCAAGACTGACGATACCCACGATCGGCGCGGCTCTCCGACCCCGCCGGGTTTGTGCGCGGAGGCGGCAGGGTCAGCGACTCGCGCCGATCATCGTACACCCAACACCCACCGCGGCTTTCTCACCTTTCCAAGAATTATTCAACAAATGGGTTGTTCGAGCGTCTTCGAGGGGATAAACTCTCTGCTTATGAGCGCGATAATAAAATCAGAGTCGGATCGTCGGGGACCGGGCCGACCCGGTGGGAGCGTTTGGATGACGCCAATGTCGTTTCGGTCGGTCACCAAAGCCAAGGTCGTTCGCTTCCTTACGTCGCTGCTGCTCGGTTCTAGTCTTTTTGGATTTTTCGCGGTCTCCGAATCCAAAGCGGGTGCCGTGAGTGCCCTGACGGAAGGGGTGACCGGCGTTCACGTTGTTCCCGCTCGCGCCTTGCTTTTCGGACCCGACTCCGTTCAGCAGTTAGCCGTTGATGGGGATTCCTCCAACGGATCGCGTCGCGACCTCACTTCGGCGGTCGCTTTCACGTCGTCAAATCCGGACGTCGCGACCGTCGACTCCGCCGGCACCATCACGGCAAGAGGTGATGGTTCGGCGACCGTGACGGCTCGGGTCGGTTCGTTCGAGGCCGCGGTGCCTGTCGAGGTCAAAGCCTTCTCGACACCGATGCCGATCAATTTCGGTAATCAGGTTGTTCCGGTCTTCACCAAGCTCGGCTGCAACAGTGGCGGTTGTCACGGCAAGTCGAGTGGACAGAACGGATTTCGGCTCAGCCTCCTCGGTTTCGAGCCGACCTTGGATTTTGAGACGCTGGTCAAGGAAGGGCGAGGCCGTCGCGTCTTTCCCGCAGCCCCCGAGCAGAGTTTGCTCTTGCTCAAAGCCACGGGCATCATGCCTCACGGCGGCGGGCGAAAGATGGAGCCGGGCTCGCACGAGTATCAGGTCGTCTTGCGCTGGATCGGCGCGGGGATGCCGTATGGCAAGGCGACCGACCCGACGGTGGCTCGGATCGAGATTTTCCCGGACGTCCGTGTCCTGCCTCGCGGAACCAAGCAGCAGATCATCGTGACGGCGGTTTACACCGATGGTCGGACCGAGGATGTGACGCGCTGGGCGCAGTACCAGTCAAATGACACCGAGGTTGGGACGGTGGCCGACGGCGGGTTGGTCGAGGCGCGCGAGATGTCGGGACAAGCGGCCGTGATGGCCCGTTATCAAGGGCAAGTGGCGGTTTTTCGAGCGACCGTTCCGCTGGGCAAGACGATCGACCACTATCCCAGCTATCCGACGAACAACGTCGTGGACGCCGCAGCCTTGAAGCAATGGAAGGCGCTCGGGATCGTTCCCTCCGAGACATGCACCGATGCCGAATTCATTCGCCGAGCGTCGCTGGATATCATCGGCTCGCTTCCCTCCGCCGAAGAGGTCAAGAATTTCGTCGAAGATCCGTTCGCCGACAAGCGCGAACGCCTGGTCGACGGCCTGCTCGAACGCCCGGAATATGCCTCGTATTTCGCGATCAAGTGGGCCGACGTGCTCCGCAACAAGCGCGAGAACAAGGACGCGCTCCAGCGCGGGACGTTCTCGTTCTACGACTGGATCCGCGAGAATATCGAGCGAAACACCCCCTATGATCGCTTCGTCCGGGGCATTGTCGCCGCGAGCGGCACGCCGAAGACCGCGCCGCCGGTTCAGTGGTATCGCTCGCTCCGCCAGCCCGATGCCTTTGTCGACGACACCGCGCAAGTTTTCCTCGGGATGCGGCTTCAGTGCGCCAAGTGCCACCATCATCCTTTCGAGAAGTGGAGCCAGGACGATTATTACAGCTTCGCGGCGTTTTTCGGGCGGATCGGTCGTAAATCGGCTTCGCCAGGCCAGCGAAATAACGCGCAAGACCGCGAAGAAGTAATCTTCGCCGCGAAAACCGGATCGGTGACCAACCCCAAGACCGGCCAAACGATGACGCCAAAAGGCCTGGGCACCGAGACTTTGAATGTGCCGGCAGGGCTCGACCCTCGGCAAAAACTCGTCGATTGGATGGCCGACCCTGCCAACCCATACTTCGCGAAGGCCGTGGTCAATCGATACTGGTCGCACTTCTTCGGTCGAGGGGTGGTGGAGCCGATGGACGACCTTCGGCAGACGAATCCTCCCTCCAACCCCGACCTGCTCGACGGCCTCTCCACCGATTTCGTCAAGCACGGCTACGACTTGAAACGCCTGGTCCGGACGATCTGCGTCAGCCGCACTTACGGCCTTTCGAGCATCCCTAACGAATACAACGCCAAGGATAAACAGAGCTTCGCGCGTCACTATCCCAAGCGAATGGGAGCGGAAGTCTTGCTCGACGCGATTTCGCAGATCTCGGGCGTCTCCACGGCCTTCAATGGGATGCCGGAAGGAACCCGCGCGATCGAGCTTCCCGACGAGAGCGTGGCCTCGGCGTTTCTCGACACGTTCGGTCGCCCCAAACGCGACACCGCCTGCGAATGCGAGCGCGTGACCGACGCCAGTCTCGGACAAAGCTTGATGCTGTTGAACTCCAGCGAGGTCCAGAGCAAGCTTTCCGCCGGCAACAGCAAGGCCGAGCAACTGGCCAAAGACGCTCGTCCCGACGACAAGAAGATTGAGGAATTGTTCTGGTCGGCGTTCGGTCGCGAACCGTCAAGCGGGGAAACCACGACGGCGCTCGAGCACCTCGCCAAGAATCCTCAGAAACGCAAGGAAGCCTTCGAGGACATTTTGTGGGCCTTGATCAACGCCAAGGAATTCCAGTTCAACGACTGAAGCGGCAAGGCGCAACAAGTTGATTCTCTCCACCAAGGGACCCCTCCCATGCTCGAACTGACCGGCCAGGCGTTTCGGTGTTGCGACGGGGTCAGCCGGCGGAACTTTTTGAGGGCCGGTGTTCTGGGTCTCGGAGGACTGACGCTTCCCGACCTGTTGCGGGCCAAGGCCTCCGCGAAAACGGTCGGGGCTCCCGATTCGAAGGATCTCTCCGTCATCCTTATCTGGCTCGATGGCGGCCCGCCGCAGCATGAGACCTACGACCCGAAGCCCGATGCACCCATCGACTTTCGCGGCCCGTTGAAGGCGATGTCGACGTCCGTACCAGGCATTCAGGTTTCCGAACTGCTGCCCGAGCACGCGCGGATGATGGATAAGATGTCCATTATTCGTTCGATGCACCATAATAACGGCGACCACTTCGCCGCGGCGCATTGGATGCTCACCGGATATCATGGCTCAAATGCCGTGAATCTCGCCCCTCAATATCCATCGGCAGCCTCGATCATCGCGAAGTTGAAAGGGGCGAAGCGGCCGGGGATGCCCGCTTATGTCGGCCTTCCGCAGACGCATTCGGTGGGTCTC
>JAYVYS010000491.1:0-2176 GCA_043784005.1 Isosphaeraceae bacterium | reverse complement strand
ACAACACCGGTGATTTGTCCTGCACTATTGCGGATCGGTGCCGCGTTATCATCAATCGGGTGTTCCGCACCAATCTTATCAATCAGTAATGTGTGATTGGCCATGCCAACGACCACGCCGTCCCGAAGCGCACGCACCGTCGGGCTCTCGACGGTATGCCGTGTATCTTCATCGACGATTCGGAAGACCTCTTCGAGCTTCACCCCCGCCGCCTCTTCCGAAGTCCAACCCGTCAGCGCCTGGGCGACGGGATTCAGAAACGTGATCCGGCCCAAGGAATCGGTAGTAATCACGGCGTCGCCAATGCTCGAAAGCGTGACGCGCAACCACTCACGTTGCTCCTCAAGGATCTCCTGGGGATTACGCAGGTCGGGCGTTTGATGAATGATGAACGATTCCGGCATAGATCACCCACGTTCTTATCGAAATATAAAGTGCTTGGGATTTGGAGGTGATGGTATCGTTGTTGAATGTAACACAATCGAACCTTCTTCGCGAATGAATTGGTAGTACTATCACTTCAAGCCGACGGCCTGTGACCGCGCAAGGATGTCAAGGCGAAAGCCGGAAGACTCGTGCGAATTCGCGTCATTTCCGGTATCTTTATTCTTCATGCACGTTTCGTTCCGTACCTCAGGGCTTTCTCTCCATGAAACCTGTCGATTCCGCCACCATGGCGCTACTCTGGCACGACCACGATGCGCGTGAGGTCGCCCTTCGGGCCGCTGTGACCGAGCGACTTGCCATCAATCCGCCACCCAAGGTCGATGATCACGTCGTTGCCAGCTACTTTTTCGCCTTCCGCCACAATACCTTGTCCAAAGCCGTTGGCGAGATCAGCTACCACGCCACCAGCGGGATCAAGGACCCGCCCCCCGGTTCGTTACTCGCAGCCTGTTCGGCTCGGGAAGCGGGGGTTGATGCGTTCGACGCGACCGGGCGGATCGGCATCCTTCATGTGGCCTTCCCCCTGAAGATGATGCGGCAGCCTGATGGACATTTGACCTCGTGCGACCTGCTTCACACCGTCGCCGGGGCCGTGATCTTCGATATGTACGAGAATCAAGATGCCCGGCTCGTCGCCCTGACGATCCCCGATGATGTCTTGAACACCTTTCCTGGCCCGGCGCACGGACCCCTCGGCGTTCGCAAACTCGCGGGTTTTGCAGCCGATCAGCCTGCCTTCGGCACGATCCTCAAGCCGACTGCGGGGATCACGCCCGACGATGTCGAGCGGATCGTGGGCGATATCGCGGGCAGCCAGCTCCTGATGTTCATCAAGGAAGATGAGGATCTCTATCCTAATCTCGACTACTCGCCCGTGGCCGAGCGGACGCGTCGCGCAGTGGCGGCGATCGGGCGGGCCAAGGACCAGCGCGGTGGTCTCGGGCTGGTCTTCGCACCTCATGTGAGCGGGGCTCCGCATGAGATCATCGACACGGTTCTCGCCGTGATCGATGCCGGAGCGACCGGGGTGATGTTTAGCGAAACCTATGCCGGAGGGACTGTCCGGATGGTCCGCGAGGCGACCAAAGCGATGGCCGTGCCGCCAGCCATTTACGGCCATAACGCGGGGATTGGCACCAAGACCAACGGCGGGATCTTCCGCGAAGTGGTCGATCTGCTGGCCCGACTCGACGGCATCGACTTTCGCCAGACCGCCCCAGTCCGTACTGGAGCACCCTATATTCGCCCTTATGGCCAGGAATGGCTTGCCAGCGAGGATGCGCTGACCCGACCGGTGGGCAATGCCAAGCCAACGATGATCACGCGAGCGGGTGCGCTCGACCAGGGGAACATCATTCTGAATATGATGGATGTCGAGAGTCGGGGTCTGACCTCGAACGTCTTGTACCTGGCCGGTTCCGCGCTGAACTCGACCAAGAACTCGGCGGGCAAGTACGATCCCAAGGTCGGTCTGGATGGGATGCTCGAAGCGATCGCCATCCACCATTCGGGCGAGTTGCGTGACGTGCCGGTGGAAGGGCATCTTGACGCGCTGGTCGGCGTGGCAAAGCGCGACGGCCTGACGGCTCTGGTCGCATGCCTCAAGCAGCGATATCCCGGTCAGGTTGGATGACCTAAATTCGCCAGCTTGTCGTGTCGTTGACGGACGGTCAGCCCTGAATACGATAACCTTGTGTAAGACACCCGTTTTTGGACGGTTTTCGTCGTA
>JAYVYS010000490.1:0-7262 GCA_043784005.1 Isosphaeraceae bacterium | reverse complement strand
TTCCCCCCCCCCCCCCCCCGCAAAGCACGTAGACTGACCAAGTCCACGTCGATATCCCTTTGCGTTCCCATTTTGGTTTTTACTTATCTCCGGGTATCAGGCATCGTTCCTCATCATGAGCCGTCTCTCTCGTCGCCTCTGCTGATTCTCAACCGCGCGACGATCAACCTCGGAACACTTGATCCGGGTCAAGGCTCCGGAGCAACGGTCGTCTTAAGCAATCCTTGCGGCACTTCAATCGCCATCGATCATATCGAGACGAGTTGTCCCTGTATTCAGGCGACAGTGGATCGTTTGCCCATCGGGCCGGGCAAATCCGTCATTTTGAGCGTTTCATTCGACCCCTCCGAGGAAGCGGGTTTCCGAGGGAGGTTGGCGGTTGAACTCGTCGGAAAGTCGTCCGACGGGGTGGTCGTCTTGCGCGGTCGCGTCGATCTTGAAGTGAAAGATCTGACGATAACCGCAGGCCATGCTTTGCCGATCTCGTCTCTTTGAGGGCGAACACCAGGAGGTGTGACGATGACTGCGATCACTTCGTCTGATGTGGGATCAATGACCAAGACGGGTATCAAAGCCGCGATTCGCGCTTGCACCACGCCCCTTTTGCTGAGCCTCGCGCTCATGGTAATCGGCGCTGGATACGGCCGGTATCGCTTCGGAACCCTCTCTGCCACGCTCGCCTACCTACACGGTGAACGCATTCTGGTTGATGATCCTTCTCAATCCTTTGATGGCACTCACGCTGGCGGTCATGTCGTCGTCCGGTACGCCCTAACGAACCTATCCGGTCGTCCGGTCAATATCATTGGGATGACATGTTCTTGTACTTGTACCATTGTCGAGGACATGCCGAAATCCCTGGGCACGTTGGAAACCAAAGTCGTCTCAGCGAGAGTCAACCTCTCTGAAGGGAAGACCGACGTTTCGGGGTCGATCCGGTTGTATACCGACGAACCGCATTCCCCGGAAATCTCCCTGACCTTTTCGGTGCGAGCCACCCCATCCAACGGCTCGGGCGTGCCCCGAGTCCAGTGAGAGCCACGGCCACGTCGGCCGTTGATCGCGTCGCTTTTCGAGCACCCAACCCGGAGATTCGCCATGCGTTCGAAGCTGCTCAAGACGGCCTCCACACTCCTCTTCTCCCTCTCGCTCGCCCTCGGTATGCTCGCGGGAATGTCCGGCACAGCCAAAGCCGCCGACGACCCCTGTCCTTGGCAGTATTTCCCGCCCGACCCCAGAGCGTACTGCCCGTCCATCGTGTGCCAGGTCTCTCCGTCTAAGAGCTGCAAGATTACTTACTTTCAGGATAAAAATGGGCAGCTCATTGTGTTGTGCGCGTGTCTGTTTTGACCGGCTCGCGCGGCCAACGGACAGTCAGTCGAAAAATCGGTGGAGCCCACATCGACCACCGGCTTTTCTAGGGTAGGGCCGTCCCAGGGGCCCGGCCGGATGGGAATCAAACCCTTCTCGGCCGGGTCCGAAAACCGTCATGTTTCACTGGCCCTTCAAGGATGCCTCTCATGATTGCTCGACATGGAATCGTCCTCATCGCGCTTCTGGGGTTTTCTCAGAGCGCTTGGGGCGACGCGGGGGAGATGGCCCGCTTCGAAAAAGAGTTCCCCGCGGCGGCCAAGCGCCAGGAAGAACGATTCGCCAAAGCCAAGGGCTCATGCCGACTGTTGAGCACAGACCCGAAGGGATCGAAACCGACCAAGATCGATAAGGCGGAATTCGCCATCGATCACGGATATGAAAAAGTGACGATTCATCGTGAATTTGGGGTCGGAAAGGGCAAAGTCGCGCACACCGATATCGTCTATTGCATCAGCGAAGAGACAGCCTTCAATCTGACCCGCCTGCCGGGCGAGAAGAATTTCGTCGTCGAGGGCATCGGTTCGACTCCCTCGGACGAGGCCGCGTATCTCACTTCGTTCGGGCGATTCGTCAAGGCGCATCACTGTGTCCTCGGCCGGTCGATGACACGAGTCATGGCGAGCCCGGGCTTTCGGGTCACGAATGCCGAGCGTGTCGAAAAAGATGGACGCTCCCTGGTCAAGGTCGATTACGAGAGTGGAAGCAGTGAGCCGAAAGAGCGCGTCTCCATCGTCTTCGATCCACAATGGGATTGGGCCATCAAATCGATGGAGTACATTCCCGGAAAATTCCCCATGTTTCGAATCACGACGGAAGTCGAATATGGAACTCCGCAAGGCGGTTTGGTCCTTCCCCTACGGGTCACGATCCGCGATCAGCCGGGTTCGTCGTCCGTCTGCGAGTTCGTCGACTGGTCTTTCGAGCCGACCCCGGAAGCGGAATTCATGATGCCCTTTTACGGACTGCCCGATCTTGCCTCAAAGGCGAGCCGGTCGCGCGGTGGCATGACTTACTGGCTCGGTGGCGGCGCGCTGGCGACGTTGGTTGCCGCGATCATGTTTCGACGATTAAGCACCCGAGGCGTGAGCCTGGCCCGGTCATGACACCCGATGCGATCCTCAACGGTCTTGCGCGGGGGGTTTAAAAGCCAAGGAGGATTTCCATGTTGCAACAACACAGCGTCGCGGCGAGCCGTACGTCTCGGCGTCGTGGATTCACGCTGATTGAACTTCTGGTGGTCATCACGATCATCGGAATACTGACGGCTCTGCTGCTTCCGGCGGTCCAGGCCGCGCGCGAGGCTTCGCGGCGGGCACAGTGCCAGAACAACCTCAAACAGATCGGCCTGGCATTGCACGGTTATCACGATGCGCTAGGCTGCTTTCCTCAGGGGCATCTCCTCTCGCGAGATCCTCGTTACCTTTTCTTCGGAATCCCTTGCTCGGGGTCTGAAGACCGGAGTTTCCTGGTCGCCATCTTGGCGCACAACGATCAGGTGCCGATCTACAACGCGATCAACCACGGCGTATTCATCCTGGGGCCTGAGAACAGCACCATCCATTCCGTGGCGATCGGGAACTACGCTTGCCCAAGCGACCCGGATTCGGGACGTCTACGCCCGGCTTCGATACCGATTGCAAACCGTATCCCAAACTTGCCCACCGACCTTGGTCTCGTGATTTCAACGAGCTACGCAGGCATGATGGGGTCGGAGCTTTCCGTCCCTTCCCACTTGGAGGATTGCAGTGTCAGACCGGGTGTGAAAGCGGATGGCTGTATCAACGACCTATCACCCATCACGTTCGCCTCCGTGACCGACGGGCTCAGCCAGACCATGCTGGCGGCGGAAAAGTCGACGACGAGCGGACGAGGGCTTGACGACTCGTTTTATCCCCGAATCGCTGAACACTTCGGATGGTGGTTTCATGGTTATTACTGGGACACGCTCGTGAACGCGAAATTCCCGCCGAACGCTTATAAAAGGCTCTCGCCATATCTGAGGAATTTGTGGCTGTCGTCAGTGTCCAGCGGGCATCCGGGAGGGGCCAATGTGCTGATGGGCGACGGCTCGGTTCGTTTCACCAAGGATTCGATCGATTCGGCACCCTTTGATTCCTATTACGGCGTGACCTTAAGAACGGAGATCGGCGTCTGGCAAAAACTCGCAACCCGCAACGGCGGAGAACTGGTCGGGTCCGACGCATACTGATCGGAAATGATCCGCAAACGATGTCATGAAGAGACATTTGACTGTTTTCATGTATTGACGCCGTCCCGATCAAGGAGCGCGCCAAGACCTTGTTGAAATCTTCCGATATTACGCGGACCAGGCGGGCCTTCCGTCGCGGGGACATGGAGCTGAAAACTCAAAGCGTCTTCAAATATTCGATCACCGCCCAGCGGTCGGTTTCGCTGAGGGAATCTCCAAACGTATGGCCTTGATTGCCCCGGCCCGGCTGAGTCGTATCGTAGATTTTACGACGTTCCACGGCGGGCGAATTCGCGTCGAGTGGTTTTTCCACATCGGTAAACGTCAGGCCTAATCGCTTCGTGTCGAAATCGTCGACCCGCCCGCGAAAGCCCCGGGTGAACCGCTCGGGCCGCGCTTTAGAATTGAGCATGTGATAGACCGTGGGGACCGAGCCATTGTGAAGATAGGGGGCCGTGGCCCAAAGTCCGTCAAGCGGCGGGGCCTGGTAGCCTCCGCCGTTGAGGCCGTGGTAGGGCTCACCGTTCGGGCCATGCTCGCGTGCGAACCAGCTATTGAGATAGTGTTTCACCCCGGTCTCGTCAAACGCCTCGGCCAAGGTCGGGTCGGTGCCGATGTCGTCGAGGGGGATGACCTTGTTCGGGTAGCGACCCTCGGGACCATAGGTGCCGTGGCACTTGGCGCACTTGCTTTCAAAAAGTGTTTTCCCACGATCCGCGAGCGTTTTATTCACGGAAAACGGATATTTCGGCGCTTCGACAGAGAGCAAATACTCTCGCAAATCGGCGAAATCCGCCTCATGCGATTTGATCGACTCGGCGCTCACGGTGGGGATCAACAAGAACGGCATCATCGTGCGGACCGAGCGGCTGTCGGCGACTCCCAGATGATAGATTGTTGTTTTCTTCTTGTAGAGCCACCACGCGGGCACATCTTCACAGATGATGGCTTTGATCGGATAGCGGACTGGAATCCGGTGCTTCAGCTCGGTGTCGCGAAACTGCATCAGATAGACGGCGAAGTTCGACGCCTCGCTTGTCCCGCGAACGTGGCTCACGGCCAGAGGCGTGTAAGGCCCCACGCCGTCGGCGGCATACAGGTCTTCATATAACGTTTGAAGGTCGTACGACGTGTTTCCAAGTCCGATCAGCGTCTGACCGGCCACCGTGCCGCCGTGGCAGATCAGGCAGTCGTTGCCAAGCCCCTGGCCGATGCCGAGCAAGCCCTTCGTGCGGTGGATTCCCATCGGCAGCCCGGCATTTTCATAAGGGGCCGGGTGCAGCCCGTAATAATCGCGAAAAGCGCGGTCGTAATCGGCGGGCTTCTCCGCCACCCCCCAGCGCTTCCAGGCGTCATCATAAGCGCGGAGCGACCAGAACGGCGGGTTCATCGGCTTGCGAACCACCTCCGCTCCCCGCGCTGTCGAGGGCGTCAGGACACGCTTGGGCTCATCAACAGGCCACCACGCGTCGATCCGTTTCCGAAGCCGCGTCACAACCTCCGGCTTGTCTTTCCCGAGATTCGTAAGCTCACCGGGGTCGCGTCCGAGGTCGAAAAGTTCGACGGGGGCGTTGGGCTCGTTCTTCGGGTCGGGGACAATCAATTTCCAGGTCCCCTCGATCACCCAGCGAAACCGAAGGCTGGCGACGGGCTTGTGAAGGTCGGCGACGTCGTGCGTGAAGATCTCGCCGAAGATGGCGTCGCGGGCCGCGACTCTGGCTTCGTCCAGTAAATTCAGTCCGGGAAGATCCGCCGGCGGCTTGATGCCCGCGGCGTCGAGGATCGTGGGGAAAAGATCGAGTGAGGTCGCAAGCCTGTCCGATTCCCTCGGTCGCACCTTGCCAGGCCAGCGCACGAGGATCGGTGTTCGCAGGCCCCCTTCATAAGGAGACTGCTTCGACCGAGGAGCATAACGGTCGGCCTTCGGGTCCTGAATCCATCCGTTATCGGCGAGATAAATCACAATCGTATGATCGTCGATTCCTTGATCTTTCAGATGGTCGAGAAGCTGCCCGCATGTTTCGTCGAACCAGGCGATCATGGCCCAGTATTTGGCGACCTGAATCGATGGGGCCTTGTCTTTGAACCTGGCGAGGAACCGCTCGGGAGGGTTGTGGGGCGAGTGCGGCATCATCGGGGCGTACCAGAGGAGAAACGGTTTTTTTTCCGTGACCGCCTTGTCGATGAAGTCGAATGCCGGTTGCAGCGTCTTACGGCCGATAGAGAGGCCGTCATCGCCATGCCTGCCGCCTCGCGACGCATCGCCGTGGGTCATGCCGTCGGTGAAGCCGCCGTGCTTGTAATGTCCGCCCCACCACTTGCCGGTCTGGAAACTGACATAACCTTTTTCGGTCAGTAGGCGAGGGAGCGTGGGGGTCTTGTCGAAGAAAGAAACCAGTTCCGAACGGCCGGCCTGAAGATCTTGGACGCGCGGCGGGTCGTTTCCCGTGACCCCATGCTGGTGAGGATAGCGCCCGGTGAGAATCGACGCGAGGCTCGGCGAGCAAAGGCTCGACGGCACATACCCACGCTTGAACCGCAGGCTCTCGGCCGCGAGCCGGTCGAGCCGAGGGGTCTGGATCTGAGGATGACCCATGAACGAATAATCTTGCCACCCCTGGTCATCGGAGACGATCAAGACCACGTTCGGCGGCGCGGCGGTTGCCGGACCCATCGAGAAGGTGGAAACGGCGGCGATAAAATAGAGGGATCGCGTCAACACCCAAGAGACTCCTGGAACGGTTGGGGCTTATTCCCATTTTCGCTTATCAGTGGGGGTCGTTTCAAGACCCATGACTTGGCCGTCGGAGGTCCACCCGCGTTCTTTGTAATACGCCGCGATCAACTCTTGAAGCCGTGCCCGTGTCAAAACGGGCCGCGACGTGTTTTCTTCCGGAGCTTGATCGAGCAAACGTCCTGGCAGCGTATCCTCAAGTCGCGTCCACCCTTCGCGCTGATTGAGGGCTTTTCGGGTTTCGACCACGCGACGCGCGACACCTCGCAACTCGTCGGCCGAGATGTCCCAGCCGGTGACCGCGCCCAGCATTTCGGCGGTCTCCACATAGATCTCCTTGAAAACGCCTCGGAGGAATTTGCAGAGGATCAACGAATCAATCAATGCCGCTCGATCCTCGGTCTCGATCGCCGCTCGGGCGATTTCGTCGGCGGATGAGTCGGAATTGAGTCGTTCGGAGAAATCGGCTTCGTAGGCTCCCGAACGGTTGTGGTCGGCTCCCCGGGTTCCCACCGCCAGACCCAAGGCCATCGCGGGCAATTTTGAAGGATGGTAGCCGGGAAGCTCCAGTCCTTTGACATGAGGCGCGAGCGCGATGGCTTCACCCCCGATCTCATCGGCCGCGCGACGGCTTCCCATCGCGAGCAATCGACCCATCTCGCCCCGACGTTCCAGCAACACGTCGATCGCTTCAAGCAAAGCGCTCCCATCGCCGAACGACAAGACCCGGCCTGACCCTGGCAGACGGCCATCGATCAGTCCTCGCTCGACACATTCCATCATAAAGGCAATCGTGCCTCCGGTCGAGATCGTGTCGAGACCGTGGATGTCGCAGGCATCGGCCGCTTTGAGGACGATTTCGGGGTCGTTGATCCCGCAAAGCGGGCCGAGAGAAAACAGGCTTTCATATTCAAGCCGGACGCTCTGATTTCCAACGGGCTTCGA
>JAYVYS010000489.1:0-2087 GCA_043784005.1 Isosphaeraceae bacterium | reverse complement strand
CGACCGCGCTCTTCGCGAATCGAGGGGGCACTCACGCTTAACAGTTCGTGAGCCTTGATGAGCAGATCATCGAAATCGAGGCCGCCTCGGTCGCGTTTCGCGTTGTCGTATGCCCGCCGTGCGTCAACCGCCAGCCTGGCGAGTTTCCTGCCGAAAGCCACGCAACTTAGGCTGATCTCGTCATCGGGAACGGAATCCTTGAGAAAGCGATCAATGGCCTCTCGGATCGATTCGGCCGCGGCTTTCGTTCCTTCCTGGATTTCACTCGACGGCCAGTTCGGCGCTCGTAAGCCGCGAGGCAGGAGCGCGCGCGCTCTGACCCCTTCGAGCGACTCGCGATCGTGTCGGTCCTTGATCGAAGAAAGGTCCGCCAGCAACGCCGATCGAAATGATTTTAGTTTAACATGTTCATATTCCGTTTGCTCAAACCATGCGATACCCGAATCCACCGTACGATTAAGCTTTGTCAACAGGATCGGAAGTCCCTTCGATTCCCAAGCCGATCGCCACGCCGTCATCACTTCCAGGTCGTCCATCTCCGCCCAGCGTTCAAGGTCGCTCACATCGCGGCGCGAGATCAGCGCGGCGAGCGCATCTCTGACCCTGGAGATCTCGAACTCGATCGCCAGCTCAAAAAAGTCGCGATCCTGATCGGCGAGCCACCGCCGCAGACAGCGATTGAGGGCCTCGTCGAGCACGGGACCGGCGAGCGTCGGATCGAGAATCCTGAAGTCGGGATCGATCCCAATCTCCGTCGCTCGGCGTCGCAACAAGCCAGCGCAATATTCGTGAAATGTGCTCACCGGAGCCGATTCGAGCCCGCGAAGAACGGCTCGCCATTGTGCGACGTCGGCCTCAGGGGCGCTCGACAGGCGCTTGCGACTCTCGCTACGAATTCGCTTTCGTAACTCGCTTGCCGCCTTTTCCGTGAACGTGACCGCGACGAGCGAACGCAACGGAAGACTGTCCGCACCGTCAAGGGCAAGGAGAAATCGCTCGGTCAAAACGCTCGTCTTGCCACATCCGGCTCCAGCGCTCAATGCGACGCTCGTGCCCCGCACATCAAGGGCGATCCGTTGCTCGTCGGTGTAAAAAGGTGAAACGGCATCGCCTGAAGTCGTCATGACGCTTTGCCCTCCAGCGACTTGTTCGCCTGACGGACCTGGCCGATCCGGCAAACCGACTTGAAGTCGCAGACGCGCATGCAATCGGTTTTGCGAGGGTTAATCTCGAAGTGCCCTGATCGGAGTTGCTTTACCACATCGAGCAAGATGTCTTCGAGGCGGACCCGGACTTCCGGCCAATCGTCAAACCGGATCGTTTTGTACCCTTTATCACGAAGGTCCCAGTACCCCAGATCGAGCAGCTTCGCGTCGGAATCCAAACCGGCCAGCCGCTCCACCGCCAGGGCGTAAATCGGAAGCTGGACCATCTCCAGCTCCTTGACTTCCTTGGCAGAGGGGACAGCGCCTGTCTTATAGTCGATGACGCGAAAACCAGGTCCGTCCTTCGTTTCCAACACGTCCACGCGATCGATCATGCCTTGCAACCGAAGCGCATCCGACCCCTCCCCGATCACGAACGGAGCCTCTCGCCCGAAGTGCCATTCGAGGACGTGGCGTCGCGGCCGTGTCTCTCCCGGTTTCACACCCTCGTAAAGCGTCGCTTGCGAAATGTAGCGACGAAGCGCCCGTGTCGCGATTTCTCGCACGATCGTCCTTCGGCCGACTTCACTGTCCGTATCAGACATCAATTCCACGCGCATCTCGTTTTTGATCACGACGTCGACAAGCTCGATCAGGTCATCCGTCGGCTGTCTCATCGTCTCCAGATCTTCGAGCATCCGGTGGATGTCGGTTCCTTTTTGAGTATGATCGTCATCGAACTCGTCTCGGTCCTCCACCCGCTTCGAGCGTAACACGAATTTCATGAAAAATTGAAAGCGACAGAATAAGTACGACTCGATCTGGCTCGGGCTGAACGTATAAGATGAGTCGAATGTCTTTGTAAGCATTCGAGCGATCGCCCGGTTCTCAAGACGGCCGTCATATCGGTCAAAGGCCCGACCGGAATAGCGGTGCGACGTC
>JAYVYS010000488.1:0-5471 GCA_043784005.1 Isosphaeraceae bacterium | reverse complement strand
GTTGAAGCGTGTAGGCTCCTGAAGAGGCCGAGGCGATTGTCGACGCCAGGACCGTGCCCGATACGTCGAGCAGATCAACCGAGGCTCCGGGAAGCGTGGTTCCGGTGAGTCGGGGTCGTCGAATCGCGGTCTTCGCGTCGCCCAAAACGCTCGTATCGTCGGCGGCGAACAGCGCGGGGGCCGCGGGTGCCGAGGGAGCGGACGTCTGGATCGTGAGGGGATTCGTGAAGCTAAACGCGCCGAGATTCCCGGCGACGTCGATCGCCTGCGCCTTGAGGCTGTAGGAACCGTCCGCGAGCGGGATCGAAGGCTGCACGGTGTACTTTCCGTCCAATCCGGCTTGGGCGGAGCCGAGTACCAGGCCGGAGGCGTCCAACAAGACAACCGTCGCGTTCCCTTCCGAGGTCCCCGTGAATCTCGGCCTCTGAACATTGGTGATGCCATCACCGGTCACACCCGAATCGTCGGCCGGCAACAGGATCGGCGTGCTCGGAGCCAACGGGCCGGTCGTGTCAATCGTCACGCTGAACAAAGGCCCCGAGGTACTCACGTTGCCCGCGATATCCACGAGCCGCGCTGCGATCGCTTGGGTTCCGTCCGCCAATGATGAAATCGGGGCGATGCTAAACGTGCCGTCGGACCCAACGTTGCCGGTTCCGAGCACCGTCCCCGACGCATTCACGATCTGGACGGACACGTTCGTCGGAGCATTTCCGTTGAATCGCGGCTGATTCGCACTTGTGATCCCGTCGCCTTTCAGTCCGGTGTCGTCGGCGGCGGACAGGCTGATCGCCCCAGGTGCGGCGGGAGGCACCGAGAGGAGCGTCAGGGTTAAAGGTATGCTAAAGCTGCTCGCGTTCCCCGCGACGTCGATCGCTCGCGTCGTCAGGACGTTCGCACCGTCTGGAATTTGTGTGATCGGGATCACGATGTAACCGCCGTCGGCGGCGGCCGTGGTGGAGCCCAGGACAGTCCCCGCGGCGCTTATGAGTTGAACAGTGGTTCCGGCGACGGCGGTCCCCGACAGCCTCGGCAGGTTCACACTCGTGATGTTGTCGCCTTTGACGCCCGAGTCATCCGCCGGGTTGAGGATCGGCGCACTCGGTGCGGGAGGTAAGATTGTCTTGATGGTCAGTGAGAGCGCTCCGCTCGTCGAACCGACGTTCCCGGCCACGTCAATGGCACGTAAGGTCAGCGTATTCACTCCCTCGGAGAGCGGCACGGCGGGGGAGATGATAAATGAACCGTCCGGGGCGGCGATGGCGATACCCAGAACGGCGCCGGACCCACTCAAGAGCTGCACTGTCGAGCCGGCGACCACGTTCCCGTTCATCCATGGAAGAGTCACATTGGTGATGTTATCTCCCTTCACTCCCGAGTCCGCCGCAGGGTTCAACACGGGTGTCGCGGGCGCGGCGGGAAGTGCCGTCAGGATGGTGAGCGAGCTTGCGGAGGTCAGCCCGCTGAAGCTTCCGAGGCCATTGATGGTCTGGGCTTGTACCGAGTAATTCCCATCGGGAAGCGCCTGGCTGATGGCCACGGAGTAGGAACCATCAGAGGCAACGGGCGCAGTCCCTACAATGTTCCCCGCAATGACAAGCCGCACGCTGGTCCCGAGGGTTCCGGTCCCTGTCATCCTGGGCGTGTTGATATTCGTGATGGAGTCGCCCTTCACGCCCGAGTCATCGGCGACCAAAAGACTCGGGGTCGACGGCGAAAGGGGCTGATTGCCCGAGCTGACAATGGAAAGCGTGAACACTCCGCTCGCCGCGCTGAGGTTCCCGGCGACGTCCACCGCCTGAGCATGAACGGAGTACGTACCGTCAATAAGCGGACTGGAGATCAAGACGGAGTAAGCACCGATCGCGGAAGCCGTCGCGGTACCGAGAATTGTTCCGGAAGCGTTCACGATTTGAACTGTGGACGTGGAAATGGCGTTGCCGATCAGGTGCGGCTGCCGGACGTTAGTGATACCGTCCCCGAGCACGCCCGAATCATCGGCGGCGTTCAACGTCGGCGTGGTCGGCGGCGAGGGGACGATCGTGTCGATGTTCAGGCTCAAGGAACTGCTTGAGGGGCTGATATTGCCGGCGATGTCTACCGCTCTCACGCTCAAGCTATAGAAGCCATCGCCGAACGCGACTGCCGGTACGATCGCATAATTTCCAGAGGCGTCGGTGTTGGTCGAACCAATCACGCTTCCGGACCCGTTAAGTAACTGCACGCTCGTATTCGGGAGGGCGCTGCCGATCAGGTGCGGGAGATTGACGTTGGTGATGCCATCGCCCTTCAAGCCCGAGTCGTCCGTCCCAAGCAACGAGGGCGTCGAGGGAGTGGCGGGAGCGGTGGTATCGATCGTCAGAAAGAATGACCCGCTCGTCGGGCTCGCGTTCCCTGCTGCGTCGATCGCCTTGACTGTGAAGGTGTAGTTTCCATCCGTCAGCGCCGATGTCGGGGCGATCGAGTAAACCCCGCTCGGACTCGCGACGGCGTTTCCGATCACGGCGTTCGCGGAGTTGAGCAACTGCACGGTGGCGTTGGCGGCGGTTGTTCCGATTAGGTGCGGAAGCCTGATGTTCGTGATGCCGTCGCCCTTGGTCCCGGAGTCGTCGGACGTAAGAAGTGAGGGCATCGATGGCGAGAGAGGGGCCGTCGTTGCGATAGTGAAAGTGATCGAGCCACTCAGGCCGCTTGCGTTTCCGGCAACGTCGACGGCTTGAACTGTGAAGACGTAGGTGCCATCCGCGAGTGAGGTCAATGGGGTAACCGAGTACGCACCGTTTGGCCCCGCGAGGCCGGTCCCTACGACGCTATTCGCTGCGTTGACCAACTGGATCGTGACATTTGCGCCGGCGGTTCCATTGAAATGAGGCTGTTTGACGTTCGTGATGCCATCACCCTTCACCCCCGAGTCGTCTGATGCCAAAAGACTGGGCGCTGAGGGGGTCTGGGGCGGAGCAGTATCGATGACCAGCGTATAGCTCGGGCTAACCGGGCTCATGTTGCCCACCGAGTCGACGACCCTTATCGAGACTGCATACATGCCGTCCGCCAGCGCGTTGAACAAACCGATCGTGTAGGCTCCGCCCACGCCGATGGTGGCCGTACCAAGAATTGCACCGGCGGAGTTGATAAGTTGGACGCTGCCGCCGCTTCCAACGAAACCGGTCAGGCGGGGTTGCCTCACGCTTGTGATTCCGTCTCCCTTGACCCCCGTATCGTCCGCCGGAAGCAATGCCGGGGCGTTCGGTGTGCCGATGTGGCCGGTCTGGATCGTGAGCGAGAACGGGCCGCCCGCCGCTCCGAGATTTCCCGCGACGTCAATCGCCCTTGCCCGAACGTTATAAGTGCCATCGCCCAACACGGAATTGGGAGCTACCGAGTAGGCTCCGTTCACGTCGACAATCCCCGAGCCCAGGACGTTTCCTCCCGCATCGATCAACTGCACCGTCGTGAACAGGGGGGCGGTTCCGATCAGGTGGGGCTGGGCCACGTTGGTGATACCGTCGCCAACGACCCCTGAGTCGTCGGCCGGCAGGAGAGACGGGGTGGAAGGCGAGGCGGGCGCGGTCGTATCGATGGTGACCGAGGTTGTTGCGCTAGACACACTGGTCTGGCCAAAGTTGTCAGTCTGGCGGGCCTTGTAGACGTGCGTTCCCTCGGCAACCGGCCCGGCGTCACCGATCGCACCCGGCCCCGATCGGCTACCGATTACGACGCCATCGCGAAGCAATTCCACGAGGTTTCCGGCGCTGGCCGTCGTTACGTCAAAGACCGGCGAGGTGACATTCGTGATCCGGTCGCTGTTGCTCAAACCCGAGTCGCTGGCGGCCTCAAGTGCCGGGGCCGACGGCGCGGAAGGAGGGGCAGGGGGCTGAAACGAGCTGAACTGCGCGACGTAAATGCTCTTGCTTTGTTGGGCCGGTAACGTGACCGAGCCAAAGGTCGCGGGGCCGGAATATCGGCCCGCGATTGCCACCTGACCGGTGCTGTTAACGCCGATTCCAAAGTTCGCGTCAAACCCCATCCCGCCGCCGGATTGCGCGGCGACAAAGTTGCCGGCGCTGTCATATTCCGTGGTAAACACATCAAAGCCGCCGGCGCTCGTGAGCTTGGCTCCCGCCGCGGTGGGATCGAGCGTCATGACTCCCGCGAAGTATCCTGCGCTGAAGATGTTGCCGAAACCATCGACCGCCACACCTGTCCCTTGTCCAAAGTTAAAGCCCGTCAGGGTCATGTCCTTCGCCCAGGCGAGCTGGCCGGTCGCGCTCAGCTTCAGCAGGAAAGGATCTTCATAGCCGCCCGCGTTTAAGAGTGTGGAGCCGGTCCCGGCGTCGAAGTTCACCTGCCCGGTAAACGTGCCCGTGACATACAGATTTCCCGAAGCATCGGCGACGACGCTGTTCGCCTGATTGATATCGCTGCCGGCGATCCCCTGCGCCCAGACCAAGTTTCCGTTTCCGTCAAGCTTCTGGATGAAGATCGCTCGGGAACTCGCGGAGGGTAAATTGGTGGTGCCGGCGTTAGGGTCGAAGTCTACCGTTCCGGAATAAAATCCGGCCGAAATGACATTTCCCGAAGTGTCGATCGTCAAACCCGCTGTCTGGGCGACGGACGAACCGGAGCCGGTCGTCGACTTTGCCCAAAGAAATTGGCCCGAGGGATTGAGCTTGGCCACAAAGCCCTCGAACATACCCCCGGCGTTCAAAGTTGTCGCACCGAAAGTCGCCGTGCTCTGATAGGAACCGGCCACTGCGACGTTTCCCGAGGGATCTACCGCCAGTGCGTATCCTTCATCAATCGTCCCGGAGGTCCCGACGACATCTCGCGCCCAGAGGAGATTCCCGCTCGGGTCATACTTGGCGATGAAGACATCGTTTCGGCCGAGCGCCGTGAAGCTGGTATTGCCCGCGCCGGGGTCGAAGTTCACACTGCCGGTGAAGGTCCCCGAGATGATGACATTACCGCCGCTGTCAATACTGATCGCCGCGCCCTGAGCCACGCTCGACGCGTCGCCACCTCGGATGTCTTTCGCCCAAGTCAATGATCCCGACTTGGCATACTTGGCCAGAAAGATATCGCGGTTGCCCGCGCTGGAGATGTTGGCCGTCGTTCCGCCTGGATTAAAATTCGCGGTGCCCTGTAACGACCCCGTGATGAAGACGTTCCCCGTCGCGTCGTTGGTGACGGCATTGGACTCGACATCCACCGACCCCGACCCCACGGCTCCCACTCCGTTGGCGAATTGTATCGTCAGACTGGGAAGCCAGCGTTGTTCGAGCGACTCGACGAGCAATCGCTTCCTCTGAGTGGCACGTCCTTGGCGGTGGCTCCGCTCGCGTGCCGTTAGCCTATGAAGGATGATTTGCGCCCCGGCACGTGTCCGCCCTCGTGAATCCAGCATGTCGGGCCTCCCGGTGATAATCGCGTCGTGGTCTGGAGAACCCTCGCGCCGCCGGGCCGATTCGGTC
>JAYVYS010000487.1:0-15607 GCA_043784005.1 Isosphaeraceae bacterium | reverse complement strand
GTCATACGGATCTCGACGATCTCAAAACCAACCGAGAATTTCGATCCTCTTTCGCGTTCGGTTCGCTCTTTTGTGGAAGGCGGTCTGGGAGTCATGGCGGACGGTGACAGTTTGGATTCCGACGGTGCGGGCTCCGAGATCGACCTGCAAGCCTACATCTATCTCGCGTTGATGGTTCTGATCGGGTCCTGCACGGCTCCCGCGGCGAAATTCGCTGTTAGGGAATTGCCGGCCGGCTTCTTGCCTCTGATCCGCTTCGGTGTGGCCGGGCTCTGTTTGCTGCCGATCGTCGGGAGGCGTGGAGGGAACCTGGAGCGATTGTTTCGCGAGGACTTCTGGCGGCTCGCACTTGCCGGGGCACTCTGTATCCCCGTAAACCAGACATTCTTTCTGAACGGGGCACGCCTCGCTCCAACCTCTCATATCGCCTTGATTTACGCCTCCTGTCCGCTCTTCGTCCTCTTGATGTCCCTGGCTCTCGGCCAAGAACGGCTCGTGCCGAGCCGACTCGCGGGGGTCATCGCGAGCATGGCTGGAGTCGTCGTCATCGGTCTCGACAGCTTTTTGCGAGGAGGTGCCGACGGACACGAGACGCTCCAAGGCGACCTGCTACTCTTGGGCGCGGTCTCGTCGTGGGGAGCGTATCTCACGGTCAGCAAGCCACTTATCGCACGGCACGGACCTTTGACGGTCCTCGCGGGCACGTTTCTTGTCGGAACCGCGCTTCACGTGCCAGTCGCCCTGGCGACGATGCCGGGCTGGGCTCCCCTTTCCAATGCTTCGGGCGCGGCCTGGCGCGGTCTCTTTTTCCTCACGATGGTTGTCACGCTCGTGGGGTTGACCTTCCAAAATCTCGCCATGAAACGGCTTGACGCCAGCCAGGTTGCATCCTTTGGCAACGCGGCACCGTTACTGACGGTGGTCTGGGGAGTCTGGCTTTTCGGAGAGACCCTCACCCCCGCCTTGGTCGTCGGGGGGGCATTGACCCTGGGAGGAATCCTCTGGACGAGCCGACCACCTCGGAGCGTGTCGTCGAAAAGCCGAGAAGAGATCCAGGTCAGCGCGACGGACTTTGAGCGACTCGCGCCGATTCCCCCGCCTTGAAGGGGTTCAAGCCGCCTTGTCGGGTCGCATCCACCAGCGACCTGCGCCACTCGGCCTCATTCGCTTTCGAGCCGAGAACCACTGAAACGTATCTTCCAGTGACTGCGAGAGCGGGCGGGCCGCATACCCAAGCTCCTCCGCCGCGCGATTGGTCTGGTAGTACCAATAATACCGGTTCAACCGCGCGTGTTGGAGCGACGGATAGGGATGTCGACGAGTCACCAATGCGCGGCACTCGCCGCAACTCGCCAGGGCGGCGAGTCCCCACCACGGCAGGACCGGCGTGGCACGCGGATTGAGTCGTGCAACCTTGGCCAATTCCACCATGAACCCCGCGAAGCTCTTGTTCTCGCCGCCGAGAATGTACCGCGAACCCGGTCGACCTCGTTCCGCCGCGAGGAGATGGCCCCGAGCGACGTCGCGAACATCGACGAGATTGACCCCACCGGGAGGGGCGACCGGAATCATTCCTCGCCAGTAACGAACGGCGAACCGTCCCATCACTGAGCGCTCGAAATCATCCGGCCCGACCAGATATCCAGGGTTCACGACGACGACATCGCCTCCGTTTTCCGCGTGATCAAGCGCGTATCGCTCTGCCAATCGCTTTGCGTGAACATAATCAATTTTCAGCGATTCCAACGCGAAAATACTCTCCTCGTTGAGGAGACTCCCGTCTTCGGTGGCACCGATGGTCACTACGCTCGATGTCAGAACGATTCGCGCCGATTTTGGAGCGGCTTCGAGCACATTCTTGATACCGATGGCATGAACGTCCTTCATCTGCTGGAGGGCACGACCCCAGACGGCCACCGTTCCCGCGATATGGAAAATCACGTCGGCATCCCGGACGGCACGGCGAACCGCTTCGAGATCGCGCACGTCCCCAACGTTCAATTCCACACCACGTTCGCTTAAGAGGGGATGTTGGCCGCGCGGAGGTAACGACAGGATACGAACTTCCGCCCCGACCCCTTGGAGCGCGCGCACCACCTGATAACCGAGCAGGCCCGTCCCCCCGGTCACACAAACGCGCTTTCGTTCCCAGTAGGCTCGGTCGGGTTCCACGGCCATCTCCGCGTCATGCGCATGAAGGGTCATTTGCGACCTTGATCCGACATCATTGTCGACACCACCCACCGATTTCCGCAGTTTTTTCAGCGGAGATCGTTGCCGAGCCTTCTTTGGTCGGAATCCGAGCTTTAACCTTGCGGGTCGGGCGGGTCTTGCCGGCCGATCGTGAGGTGAGTTATCTTCGCCTCCTCAACACGCTCCTGGGCTAAGGACGTGAAGGGGAAGCGATGAGAACGCAAGGTGGACTTGTCGTCTACGTGACGAGTCACGGGTTCGGCCATTTGAACCGTTCGGCGGCAGTGATCAATCGGATGCCGTCGGGCGTGCCGATCAAGATCCGTTGCCACCGAAATCTCTTCGGCCACTGGCGCGAACGGCTCCGACGCCCTGCGGAACTCTTTGAATACGAATCCGACAGCGGCGCGGTGAATCCGGCAGGCGATAGCGCCGCGACAGACGGAGCCGCAACGCTGCATCGCGCCTCGGAGATTCATACCGAGGCCTTGCGAACGATTGATGACGAAGCGGAATGGCTTCGAAACATCCGCGCGGCGGCCGTGCTTTCCGATGCACCCCCGTTGCCACTTGTCGCCGCGAAAAAGGCCCGCATTCCAGGGTTCCTGCTCGCCAATTTCACTTGGACTGAGATCTACGCGCCCCATGCAAAGCGATTGGGTCGGGCGTCGCTCGTGCTGGTCGCGGAGATGCGTCGGGCCTATCGTGACGCCGCCCACGTTTTTCGAGCCGAACCGGCGCTCAAACTCGCGGATTTCGATCGCGACAAGATCACGGATGTCGGCATGGTCGTGACGCCTGGCCACGATCGTCGGGTCGAACTTCGGAATCGATTCAGACTCTCAGCCGACGATAAACTCGTCTACTTCTACGTCGGCCGCTACGGCCAGTCCGACCTTGGCTGGAATCAACTCGAAGCTCTCGGTGCGAAGGGAGTCCATTTCGTCGGTTTTCACGAAGCCCCTTCAGGGCGTTTGCCGAACCTTCACATCGTCCCCGCCGAAGAATGGACCGGGGCCGACCTGGCCGCCTCCGCCGACGCGATCGTTGCCAAAGCAGGTTACGGCACGGTCTGCGAGGCGATGGTCGCTGGCACTCCCATGATCTATCCGCCGCGAACAGGCTTCGCCGAGTACAGGGCACTCGACCGCGCCTTGCGTGCTTGGGGGGGAGGCTTGCCGGCGACTTCCCGAGAATTCGCTGAACTCCGGGTCGAGAGACAGCTTGAAAAAGCATTCGCGCTGAAACCCGGACCACCCCCCTTCCCCGCCGATGGCGCGGCCCGGATCGCGGAACGGCTGACGCAGACATGCGACGCAAGTCCGCTGCGAACAAACGACGCATGATAATCATGTTGATCGATACTGTCAGGAATTCCATGAGGCTCTTTAATGAAAATTGTCATTCATCCTTCGGTGGAACCCGATCGCTTTGACGTGCTGAAGGATGCCGCGCCCGAGGCCGAATGGGTCAACGCGGTCGACGTCACAACAGCCACAGAAGCGATTCCAGATGCCGACGCATTGATTGGAAAGATCACCCCGGAGATCCTCGCACGCGCCGACCGGCTTCGATGGGTTCAAGCCTTCACCGTCAGCCTCGAACACTACATCTTTCCCGAACTTGTGAATCATCCCTGTACCCTCACCAACATGCGAGGCCTGTTTGGTGATGTGATCGCCGACCAGGTGATGGGCTATATCCTCTGCTTCGCTCGCAACCTTCATACCTATACTCGGTATCAGTCACAGCATCGCTACGAGCCGATCGGTGGTGAAGCCGCACGAGTCAACAACGCGGTTGGACCCGGACAGGTCAACG
Organism: Isosphaeraceae bacterium; assembly: GCA_043784005.1. GTDB lineage: Bacteria > Planctomycetota > Planctomycetia > Isosphaerales > Isosphaeraceae > JAYUFP01. The sequence goes on along the minus strand of JAYVYS010000487.1, from coordinate 11,593 downwards.
ATATGGACCGCGCCACGATTTTTCTGCCGGAGGCGACCATGGGGATCGTCGGTCTCGGAGCGATCGGTGCGGAAATCGCGAGACGAGCCTTGGCGTTTGGAATGCGCGTTCGCGCCGTGGATCGTTTTCCGGAACGAACAAGACCGCCCGAGGGCATGGAGGCCGCGAAAAGCCTCGACAAGCTTCTCGAGTTGCTCGCGACAAGCGACTTTGTCGTGATCGCCGCTCCCCACACCCCCGAGACCGAACGGCTTTTCAACGCGGAAATCCTTTCTTACCTCCGCCCGACTGCTTACCTCATCAATATCGGGCGCGGCGCGATCGTCGTCCTTGACGACCTCGTGAACGCGCTCAAGACAGGACGACTCGCAGGTGCGGCGCTCGATGTTTTTGAAATCGAACCGTTGCCGGTCGATCATCCTTTATGGGACATGCCCAACGTCATCATCACACCGCATACCGCCGGCTATTCTCCCGTGATCGCGACCCGTCACCTGGCCACCCTCATCGCCAACGTTCGCCTCTTCGCGGCGGGCGAGCCGCTCAATAACGTCGTCAATAAATCGCTCTGGTTTTGATCGCAAAGGGATCTTGAACCGATCGCTTTCGGCGGCCCGTTTTTATGAATTCGTCCGCCGGGCTCCCCGCGCGACCTCGGATTGCGATGATGACAAAGAATGCACTCGCTCGAGCGCACGGGAGACGCCTCAATGAGCGCCGCGATCCATCCGATTCGACCCGTCACGGTCGGGTTGGTCGAGGGAGAACACCTTGATCAACCCGAATTTCACCGCCGGTATGAAGCAATGCCGCTGGGCGTTCGTGCGGAACTCATCGACGGAGTCGTCTACATGCCAGGTCCCGTGAGCTGGGATCATGGGAAAAACCACTTCTCAATGATCCTCTCGTTGGGTCAGTACATCGAACAAACTCCGGGAATCGAGGGACTTGATAACGCCACAGCCATTCTCGGCCGTCGCAGTGAACCGCAACCAGACGTTTCGCTCATTATCCGGCCGGAATGCGGCGGCCAAACGCGCATTGAAGACGGGTTTATCCACGGCGCGCCGGAACTCATTGTCGAGATCGCAAAGGCCAGCCGGTATATCGACCTTGGGCCAAAACTCGCCGAGTATCAACGGGCGGCGGTTCAGGAATACATCGTTCGCGCGTTCGAACCCGACGAGTTGATCTTGTTTCGACTCAACGAAGGCACGCTCAGAAGAGTTTCGGCGGACGACGATGGCATCTATCGATCGGTCGCTTTTCCCGGCCTATGGCTCGACGCGCAAGGCCTCCTCTCCAGCGATTCAGGACAGTTGCGACGCGTGATTGATCTCGGACTGGCCTCCCCCGAGCATGCTGGCTTCGTCGCGCGGCTCGGGGCGAATCGTTCGGCAAGGCCTTGAAGCCATTTCCCTCCCACATCGCATCAGCGCCTGGCCAGGTTGAGCCAAGTATGCACATGCGGAGTACGGTGGTAGTAACAGTCGAAGCCCATTCCTTCGAGTTTCCAGGCGTCCCACGTCGCGTTGCTGGACATACTCGCCTGGTAAAACAGAAGTCGTAGGGGCTCATCCGACTTCGAAATGTTCACGGAACGAAACGGCCCGATCAACTCGTCGACCAGCCCGTGAGCCATGGCCCGCAGAGAGGGATCGAGTTCGTTCAACGTGAGACCGGGATGGTCACGACCCACGCTTGAGGCAAGAGCCCTCGCATTCCCAGTCTGTTCAAGAATTCTCGCGTTTCGATCGCGATCGACCTCTTTATAGATGCGGTCCGCCAGAATGCCCGGCCCGGCCCAGACGTTGTTTTTCGCGTCGGAATGGCCGAGGAAGATCGGGCTGCGGATTTCCGAGTTGTTGCCGTCGACCTGAATCGTTACGTGTCTGCCAGTAAGGTGCCACTCAAACGGCAGAGCCGTCCCTGGCTCGCCGAAAAAGGCAATATGGTAGCGCTCAAATCCGCCATAATCTTCTTGCATCTGTTTCATGAAGCGCCCATGACCGTCGACACTACAGACGGTTTTGAAAATCTCGCGGCAGTCCGATTGCTGCGTGGATGACAGATCGGAAATCGTCGGACTTTCGACGCCCCAAGGCTTCACGATCCGCGAACGAACGCGGCGATCGAAAGGAAAGCAAAGCGACTTCCGCAACTCGCCATGAAGCGAACGGAACAACCGCGTCACAGGCATCTCGGCTTGGGGACGAGGGGCCTGAGAGATCGAGTCGTGAGCCTGCGGGCTACCGGGAAACGAAGCGACGGCCGCGGACGTGAAAATGGTCCTCGTGAACTCTCTTCGCGACAGTGATTTAGGGCAGTATGGTCGTCCCGGTCCACTCGTCTCCGCCATTTTTGTTCCTTTACATGAGGTACGGAAAGCGGTGGCCTGCATTGCGGGGATGTGATCAACGAAAGCTACGGGCCGAACCCATTTCCGTCAATCGGCTGCGACGGTCGTCTCGGCACGGTTGGCCCTTGACCTCAACCCCGAGACGGGGGTAATCTGTTTCAACGATCTCGACTTTTGAGAGCGGATGAGCAACGATCGTAGATGGCGGACGTTACGTTTTCGATCGGCTAGTATGCATTGAGTCGGAACGAAACGCTCGAGTCCATCAGGAGGAACCGACAGATTGATTCGACATCTTTCGGTTGCCTGTTTGCCAATGGTTGCTCCCGACGTCCGAAGTGAAAATACGGCCTTGAAAGCGAGCTTCGATCGAACCTCGATCAAGATTCCTTCGCAACTGAAAGCGGTCCGGGTCCTGAGTCAATGATCTCGTAAATTGACAGGATTGAGCAAAAAACTTCGTATGAATAAGGATAGGTTCAGAACCATAGTTGCGAGCCTACGGCCGGCGGCACTTCGTCAGCGTCTGCCGAGCCGGTGTGACCGCAGCGCCCATTTGTTTCGTCGCCTCCTCCCCGAGACGAGCACGAGGGGCCTCGGAATCATCCCACACAAACCTGCGGAATCGTCATAGCAAGCGTCCGTCTCTCGGGACCAACTCAATTTGAGTGGCTGATAGACTCGGTCGCACCGCCCTGGATTGCCCGATCCGACATGACGTGTCAGGACGGTGATTCCGTGGCATTCGATGGAGGGCTGGATGAAGCTTTCGGATTTCGTGGTACGCGAAGCGATCATCGTCGATCTCGAAGCGACGGGCAAGGAAGACGCGATCCGGGAGATCGTTCGCAGCCTGAATCAGGCCGGAAAGGTTGCCGAAAACGATCTGGAAAGTGTCGGGCGTGCGATTCTGGGTCGCGAGGAACTCGGATCGACGGGGATCGGTCAAGGCGTCGCCGTTCCTCATACGCGACACCCCACCGTGGACCGCTTGATTGGCACCGTGGCGCTCTCCCGGCACGGAGTGGATTTCGCGGCACTTGACGGCGAACCCGTTGATATCTTTTTTCTCTTGATTTCGCCTCCCAATCAACCTGGAGACCACCTCCGGGCTCTGGAGAACATCTCTCGACACCTGAAAGACGAGCGGTTCGTCAGCTTTCTCAGGCAGGCGAAGAGTCGAGAACAAGTGATCGAAGTTCTTGATGAAGCCGATTTAGGCGCGCACTGAGCCGCCTTTGGTTCAGTCATCCACCAAATAGAGGATCGCCTCGAATGTACCGAGGCGTCACGAGCGAAAGCCGGGGGAGATTTGACCCCTTGCCGCCCACTTCCTTCTCGTCGCACTGTACCGATCCGGGGTGAATCCGGCGGGAAGGAAACCCAACGAGACAAACGGCCGAGACCGAGACCGAGTCCAAGTTCCAAACAGGCTTTTCGCCCACTGGCCGACCGAGCCGCCATGAGCCACAATTCGTCCGTCGCCCGTAGAAACGTCGAGATCACCAACGAGTACGGCCTGCACCTGCGGCCGGCCTCGAAGTTCGCGAAACTGGCAGGACAGTTCCATTCCGAGATTCGCGTTCTCCACAACGGTAAGGAGATTAACGGGAAGAGCATCCTTGACCTGACCCTGCTGGCCGCCGAAAGTGGAACCTGCCTCATCTTGGAGGCACAAGGCTCCGATGCGGAGGCCGCCCTGGAAGCGCTCTCGCAATTGGTCCTTTCCGATGAGTTTCGTAAAGACAATGACACCACAGGTCGGGAGGCGTCGGCATGACTCCCCGGGCCGGGGTGCTCGCGACAGTCGCACCGGCGTGGGGCCGGATGCCACGGACCAGGCTCTTGCCCGAATCCGAAACGATGCATACCCTCCGCGGGATCGCCGTCAGCCCTGGAATCGCAATCGGACCGGTGATGGTCATCGACCCGCACGGATTGCGTCTACCCTATCGGACCGTGCCGGTCGAGGGCGTCGAAGCGGAGCTGGAACGGCTCGACCATGCCCTCGGCCTGGCGCGTGGAGAGGCGGACGCCGCCGAGTCCGAAGCCAAACGGCTCGGACCTGTCTACGCGGATATTCTCGCCGCGCACTCTCAGATGATCGGCGATCCCACGCTTCGGCGCGATGCACGCCTCTGGATCGAGCGCGACCGGCTCTCGTCCGAACATGCCATCTGCGAGGTTCTCGACGGCTACGTCGCTCGGCTCGAAACGCTCGCGGACTCGTATCTCGCGGCACGAGCCGCCGACGTGAAAGATATTCGTCATCGCATCCTTGGACATTTGATGGGAGAGCGGCGGGAATCGGTCTCTCTTTCCGTCGCCGCTCCCTGCGTCTTGCTCGCCCCCGACCTTTCCCCGAGTGAAACCGCTGGGCTCGACCCGGAGCGCGTCTTGGGTTTCGCGACCGAGTCGGGTGGCCGCGCCAGCCATACCGCGATCGTCGCCCAGGCGCTGGAGATCCCCGCGGTGGTCGGAATCGGGCGGTTCCTTGATCTAGCCCGCTCCGCCGGTTCGGTGATTGTTGACGGTTTCGAGGGGCTGGTCGTGCTGGACCCCGACGCGTCGACGCTTGCTCGCTACCAAAAGATCGCCGCCGAAGGTGCCGCGCGGTTCAAAGGGCTAGAGGGACTCTCAACCCTACCCGCTCAGACACTCAATGGCGTTCCGATCGGCTTGTGGGGAAATATCGAATTCCTCGCCGAAGCCGACGCTTGCCTCGAACGTGGAGCGGCCGGTGTTGGGCTTTTTCGCACCGAATTCCTTTTCCTCAACCGGGCGACACCGCCTGGAGAAGAGGAGCAGTTCGAGGCTTACGCCGCCGTGATCCGCTCGCTTGGCGGACGCCCTGTCACCATCCGGACTCTGGACCTGGGTGCCGACAAGCTGGCATCCTATCATCAAACCGGATACGGTGACGCCAACCCGGCGTTGGGTCTGCGGAGTCTTCGCCTCTCGCTGCGTGATCGCGGACTTTTTCGCACTCAACTTCGTGCGATCCTCCGCGCTAGCATGCTGGGAGACGTTCGCGTCCTGTTCCCGTTGGTTACCACCGTGAACGAGGTCCGCGAAGCGCGGGCGTTCCTGAACGTGGTCGCCGCGGAACTTCTTGAGGAAGGGGTCGAGGTTCGGACCGGCCTCCCCGTCGGGGTCATGGTCGAAGTTCCTGCCGCGGCTGTCATGGCGGACCATCTGGCAAAGGAGGTCGATTTTTTTTCGATCGGAACGAATGACTTAATTCAGTACACTCTCGCGGTGGATCGGACCAACGAGACCGTCGCCGACCTTTACAGCGCGGCTAATCCCGCCGTGCTACGCTTGATCGCCATGGTGGTGAAAGCGGCCGTGCCACTGGGGCTGGAGGTCAGCGTCTGCGGGACGATGGGTGGGGAGCCTCTCTACACGATGCTTCTCCTCGGGTTGGGTGTGCGCCAACTCGGGATGCCCCCACACCAACTTCCCGAAATCAAGCGGGTGATTCGCTGCGTCGACACGGAACAGGCGCGGATTCTGGCCGAAGAGGCGCTCCTGATGGAGACTTCTCAGGCCGTCGTCGCTCTGCTTCAGAAAGCGCTTTGGCGTGTATTGCCCGAATCTCGCGCGGTTGAGTGACATCCGTGACCGTGATCTGGAAACGTCGGCGGAACGCTGGGAGCCGTCCCACTTTCCTCAGTGACCACGTACATTTACCGAAGAGTCCTTGTCTGCCGTCTCTCGTTCGATCAACCCTTGACCCGGCGGAAACCCGATCCGACCCTCGCGTCGACCCGAAACGGGGACGCCCAGGGACGTGAAGGTGCCCCTGTTGTCGACGCGGGTCCGCCCGCACGACTCTGAACCGTAATCGAAAAAGCGCTGTATGACGATCGCCAGCAAGATCCGACTTCGATTCGCCAAGTGCGGCGACCTCCGCCTGGTCAGCCATCACGATCTGTTGCGCTGCCTGGAGCGAGCGCTGCGCCGCGCCCAAATCCCTGTCGCCCATACCCAAGGATTCAACCCCCGCCCCAAGATCGTATTCACCCTCGCGCTGGCGTTGGGGATCGAGGGACGGCGGGAGGTCGTGGAGCTAGACCTGGCCGAGCCGGTAGAGGCGGCCGAGGTCCTGCGGCGTCTCGCCGCGGTTTCGCCCCCCGGTCTCGAATGGCTTGAGGCCGAGGCGGTTCCGCCCGGCCGACCCGCTCACGCAGAGGCGGTGGCCTATCAGACCGATGTCCCCGCCGATCGCCAGGACGCCGCCCACACGGCCCTGGCAAATTTCCTGGCCAGCGAAAACTGGCCGTTCACCAGGCACCGGCCCGATCGCGATGTCGCGGTCGACCTGCGGCCGTTCGTGCTCGACGCCGAACTCGACGCGACCGGTGTCTTCCGCTTCCGGATGAAGATCACCCCCAACGGTTCCGCACGCCCCGAGGAATTTATTGATGCCTTGGGCCTGAAAGACCTGTTGGGGCAAGGGGCCATTCTGGTCCGTACCGAAATGGAACTTACCCCTTGAGCCTGGATACGTCGGGTACCTTACGCTCGCGCTGATCGCCGCGACGGGTCGAACGCGAGGCGGGACCTTCCAAGAGGCTCCCCGGAAAACGCGATCGCGACCGTCGAAACCGAACCGCGATGCTCTGGCCCATTTCCCCCACTACGCAAACCTTGATCGTGTCAAGAAAGACGTCCGCATGAAGAAAGAAATGCTGATCAACGTCCTCCAGCCCGAGGAGTGCCGCATCGCCATCGTCGAAGACGGCGTCCTTGAGGAGTTGTACGTCGAACGGACCAGCCACGAAAGCTATACCGGAAACATCTACAAGGGCAAAGTGGTCAACCTTGAGCCCGCCATCCAGGCCGCCTTTGTCGATTTTTCCGTCGGTCGCAACGGTTTCCTCCACGTCTCCGACGTCGAACCTCAATACTATCAGCGCCATCTCGACAGTGAATCCGTCGCGCCTCGTGATCGTGACAGAGATCGTGACCGTGATCGTGACCCTCGTCGCCGCCCAGGTCCCAGCCCCAGTCCCCGACCTGAGGACCGCGATGCCGGTGCGCCTCCTCCGCGTGGTGAAGAGCGTCCACGCGACCGCGACCGTCCCGACCGCTCGGAAAAAGGAAGACGCGATCGCTCTGAGCCCCGACCCCGCCGCTTCGGAGAAGGTTTGATCGGCGAGGAAGAGCGGCCCACACCGCCACCACCACCGCCGATCCCACCTAGGCCCGCATTCGATCCCCCCGCCCCTGCCCCTGCCCCTCCGCGGATCGAACGCGAGGAGCCACGTCGCCCACGTATCGATGCTCCCATTCCCGAAACGCGGCCCGAAGAAACTCCGTTCGGCCGAATTCCCGACCAGGAACGAGAGCGAGTCCGGGAACGCGACGTCCGCCCTCCCGCCCCTCCCGAAGAACCCCGAAGCCGAGCCATCAGTACTCCCGAGCCGGTCGACCCGGATTTGCCCCTCAGCAGAACCCAGAGGCTGGCACGCCCCTCGCCCTCCGCGCCTCGCACTCGCGAGTTCGGTCAAGTCGAGCCCGACCTCGGGCGTTCGCGGTTCGCTTCCGAACGGGAACGCGAACGTTTGCCCGAGCCGGCGCCGGAACCCCCCGCCCCCGCCCCCGCCCCTTCCCCTTCCCCTCGTGATCGCCAGATCGATCGCGACCCTCGCAGAGGAGCACGCGGCCGGGGACGTCCTGTTCGGCCCGAGCACGAATCCGTCGGGTACTCCGCTCCGGAAATTTTCGAGCGCGAACCCATCGAGCCCGAACCACTCGGCCCCGAGGTTTCCGACTTCGGCTCCATCGATCGCGATGAGCCCCAGCGCCGCCGTGCCGGTCGCGCGGCGATTCGTTCCCGAGGCGGGGAACGCGAGCCCGCCGTCGATCGACCACGTCCGGCCCCACGCGAACGTGAACGTGAACGCGAGCCGTTCGTTCAGCCCGCCGCCGAGATCGAACGGCCACGCCCCGCGTCCGCTCCCGCCCCTGCTCTCCCCCCGGAACGGGATCGCGATCGAGGTCGAGGTTTCGAGCCGGAGTCGCCCCGTGAACGGGGGAGAACGCACGACCGTGCTGGCGAGCCGGGATATGTTCCCCGCAGGGTTCGCTCGCGTGGTCCCGAGACCCCCTTCGGCCAAGAGCCCGCCCCGCCGACTCCCTCTGATTGGGTGGACCTCGGTCCCGAATCCGAGCACGAACTTGAGACCTCCGCCGAGGGCGGTGCCGAGGAAGGCTCGTCGTTGCCAGGTGAACTCGATCGACCTCGCCGCCGCCGCCGCCGCCGGGGCCGTCGCCGCGATCGCGATCGTCCGGGTGGCGAGGGAGCCCTTCCCGGTTCCGCCGAAGACCTCGATTCCGACTTCGACGACGATGATTTTGAGGACGCCGCGACCGAAGTTCTTAGCGCACCCGGGAAGCCTCCGGTCGACGAGGATGCGCTCGCCAGAGAATTCGACTTCGGCGACGAACCCGAGACGATTGACGACCGCTTCGGCGACGATGACGATGATCATGACGACTTTGACGGAGAGGACGGCCCCACGCCTGTCGTCGAAGAAGATATCGACCCGGGTCTCGAAGAAGAAATCCGCCGCGAAATCGAGGAGATCGCCGAACTCGAACGCGAGATGGGTCTACGAGGAACCACTGAAGCCCGACCCCGTCGTGGCGACGACCGCGCTGCCGAAGGCGATGGCGGTCGCCCCGGCCCCGGCGGACGCATGCCCCGAGGTCGAGGGATGTCCAAGCCCCCGCTTCAAGACATCTTCCGCCGTGGCGATGAAGTGCTCGTCCAGGTCATTAAAGAGAGTATCGGAACCAAAGGCCCCACCCTTTCCACTTATATCAGCATCCCTGGCCGTTACCTCGTCTTGATGCCCGGGTTGAACCGCGTGGGTGTCTCTCGCAAGATCGCCGACGAAGGCCAACGCCGCAAGCTTCGCGAGATCATGAACGAGCTGAACCCTCCCAAAGGGCTCGGTTTCATCGTCCGGACGGCCGGCCTAGAGCGGACGAAGCGCGAACTCGCCCGCGATCTTGCTTATCTGTTGCGGCTCTGGAAAGTGATCCTTCGCCGGATCAAGAAGTCACGCACGCCCTCGCCGATCTATCAAGAATCGGACATGATCACGCGAACGATTCGCGATATCTTCTCGTCCGAGATCGACACGATCTGGATCGACGAACCCCAAGCGTTCGAACGCGCCCAGGAATTCCTTCGCGTCGTCATGCCTCGGTACGTCGACCGCCTCAAGCTGTACGACGAACGGGTCCCGCTGTTCCACAAATACGGCATTGAAGACGAGATCGCCAAGATTCAGCGACGTCGCGTTGATCTTCCTGACGGCGGCTCCATCGTCATCGATCAGACCGAAGCGCTCGTCGCCATCGACGTCAACTCGGGTAACTTCCGCGTGGAGAACGACGCCGAACGAACCGCTTACGAGATGAACCTGCGAGCGGCCAAGGAAATCGCTCGCCAGCTTCGCCTCCGCGATCTCGGCGGCGTGATCGTCAACGACTTCATCGACATGCGCGACGAACGTCACCGCCGCGGCGTGGAAAAGGCTCTTCGCGACGCCATCAAACGCGACCGCGCACGTACCAAGGTCCTTCGCATGAGCGCCTTCGGGCTCATCGAGATGACCAGGCAACGCATCCGTCCCAGCCTCAAACGTTCGGTCTACGAGGACTGCCTGAATTGCGCGGGGGCAGGCGTTGTCAAGACTGTTGAAAGCATGTCGATTGATGTCATGCGGTTGCTGGCGCTCGCCTCTCACCGTGAAGACATTCGCCGGATCAACGTCGCGGTCGGCATCCCCGTCGCAACGTACTTGAACAACCGCAAGCGCAAGGACATCGCGCGGCTGGAGGTGGATTTCGACCTGACAATCCACGTTCGAGCCGAAGAAAATGTCCCCGCCGAACATCTCCAGATCGAGTGTTTCGACGGCAACAACGGCGAAATCCGCCTCTTCCCCAACCCGCAGCCCGATAAACGTCGGCCACACGGGCATTGATCCCAGAAGCGAACGCATTCGTCACACCAAGGGCCGGCCTCCACAAAGAGGCCGGCCCTTTGACGTTGTGTGCCGTCAGGCGGGTCGTTCCCGACGGAATGGACATCGAGCGAAGAAGAATCGCGGGCTGGTCTATTCCCACGCTTGTGAAGTCGATATCATAGGCGTTTTCCGCGACGTCCCGCCCCGACTTGATTCGGGTTGCTACGGATTCGCACGCGGAATGGGCTTCGTTCGGCGCAATACATGAACCCCGGCGCGGGAACGGAACGTTCTCCGGCATGGTGGGTTCCGAGGAGCATTGAAGGAATGTACGCGATTTTTGAAGATGGAAGTCACCAATTCCGCGTCAGCGTGGGAGACCGAGTCGTCGTCGATCGCCGCGATGGCGAACGCGGCAGCGAGGTCGTTTTCGCCAAAGTTCTGCTTGTCGCCGGAGAGGGAGACCCTAAGATCGGTGCTCCGGTCCTCGAAGGTGCCACGGTCACCGCCAAGATCGTCGAGCAGTTTCTCGACAAGAAAATCATCATCCAGAAGTTCCGTCGCAGAAAAAATATGCGACGTCGCAACGGCCACCGGCAGCCCCATACGGCGGTCCAGATTCTGAGCGTCACTTTCGCCTAATTATTGCAGAATGTGCGCTTCACCCAAGTACCCCGACCGTTCCAGCCTCCGTATTTTTCGGAGTTGGAACGGTTTTTGTTTGTAACGAACGGGTGTGCAACTGCGATCTCCTTGCGTGTCAGGTCACCTCCCGCAAGGTCTGTCCCTACTTCCCATAGAGGATGGCTATCGCTACTCTTGTGACACCTCTGTGAAGAAGGGGAAGCATGATGCGCCCTAGAATGAAGCCATCTTGCCAGAGTCACTTAGTCCACAGATCCGTTGTAAGCAAGACGGATACGGGCGGAATTCCATCGAAAAGGCCCATCAAACGGTAGCCGCGCTGATAGACTGATCAGGGAGTGCAAGCGGCAAAAACCGCCAGACAAACTCGCCGATTTCGATGGTTTGCTGAGAGGTTTAGAAGCCTCTCTTCCATTCAGTCCAATGGCGATTTAAGACGGACTGTGGCGTCAACAGGTTGACGGAATCGCTGAATTTTTCTTGACGCATGTACAGTTAGCGGTTATCAAACCTGGCGTCATCTCACGAATAACAACTTTCGAGAAGCAACCCTATAGATACGCGGAGAGCATGTCCATGGCGACGGTAGGCGAACGGACCT